>NZ_JBEORT010000236.1:0-1052 GCF_040302425.1 Streptomyces sp. NPDC126497 | reverse complement strand
TCGGTGACGGCGAGGGCGTTGGGGTGGTCGAAGACGAGGGTGGCGGGGAGCCCGAGTCCGGTGAGCCGGTTGAGCTGGTTGCGCAGTTCGGTCGCGGCCAGCGAGTCGAAGCCCAGCTCCTGGAAGGCCCGGTCGGGTCCGATCGCCTCGGCCGAACCGTGCCCCAGCACCGCCGCCACCTGCGAGCGCACCAGCCCCAGCACCGTGCGGTGCCGCTCGGCGGCGGTCAGTCCGGCCAGCCGGTCCGCGAGACCACCGGCCGTACTGGCGGTGGTGGTGGCTGCGGTGGTGCGGCGGGCGGTCGGGGCCAGGGCGCGCAGCAGGGCGGGGACCTCGTCGGTCCGGGCGCGCAGGGCGACGGTGTCGACCCGCAGCGGCACGACCGTGGCCTCGCCACGGTCCAGACCCGCCGCGAACAGCTCCAGCCCGGCCTCGCCGGAGAGCACCGGCAGACCCTGCGACGCCATCCGCCGACGGTCCACCTCACCCAGATACCGGCCGAGCCCCGCACCCACGTCCCAGAACCCGAACGCCATCGACGTCGCCGGCAGACCCTCCGCCCGCCGACGCGCCGCCAACGCGTCCAGGAACACGTTCGCCGCCGCGTAATTGCCCTGCCCCGCCGTCAGCACCAGACCACCCGCCGACGAGAACAACACGAACGCCGCCAGATCCAGCCCACGGGTGGCCTCGTGCAGCCACCACGCCGCATCCGCCTTCGGCGCCAGCACACCGTCCACCCGCTCCGGCGACAACGCACCCACCAGCCCGTTGTCCCCCACACCCGCAGCATGCACCACCGCCAGCAGACCACGGTCGGAGGCCAGGGAGCCGACGAGCCGGGTGACCGTGTCCCGGTCGGACATGTCGCAGGCCAGGATCTCCACCCGCGCGCCGAGCCTGGTGAGCTCCTCGGCGAGTTCGCCGGCGCCGGGAGCGTCCGGGCCGCGCCGGGACGCCAGGACCAGGTCCCGCACCCCACGCTCGGCCACCAGATAACGGGCGACCACCGCACCCAGACCACCCGTACCACCCGTGACGAGAACCGCACC
>NZ_JBEORT010000235.1:0-1065 GCF_040302425.1 Streptomyces sp. NPDC126497 | reverse complement strand
CGCGCCGGATGGTGTTGAGCCGGGTGATCAGGGGGGCGATGGTGCGGCCCTCGCGTGCGGCGGCGTCCCAGTCGCGGGGGGTGAGCTGGTACTTCTCGCTGTCGAGGTATTCCTCGCCGCCCTCGCGCAGGGGGGTGTTCTCGCACAGTTCGTAGCCGCTGTAGATGCCCCAGGAGGGGGAGAGGGTGGCGGCCAGGACGGCGCGGACCTCGAAGGCGGGCCGTCCGCCGTGCTGGAGGTAGGCGTGCAGGATGTCGGGGGTGTTGGGGAAGAAGTTGGGCCGCATGTAGGAGGCGGCCTCCCCCGACAGTTCGGTCAGGTACTCCGTCAGCTCCTGCTTGGTGGTGCGCCAGGTGAAGTAGGTGTAGGACTGCTGGAAGCCGATCTGGGCCAGGGTGTGCATCATCGCCGGGCGGGTGAACGCCTCCGCCAGGAAGATCACGTCCGGGTCGGCGGCGTTGATCTCGCCGATCACCCGCTCCCAGAACACCACCGGCTTGGTGTGCGGGTTGTCCACCCGGAAGATCCGCACCCCGGTGTCCATCCAGTGCCGCAGGATGCGCACGGTCTCGGCGACCAGGCCCTCCAGGTCGGCGTCGAAGGCGATGGGGTAGATGTCCTGGTACTTCTTGGGCGGGTTCTCCGCGTAGGCGATGGAGCCGTCGGGGCGGTGGTGGAACCACTCCGGGTGCTTGTGCACCCAGGGGTGGTCCGGGGAGCACTGCAGGGCGAAGTCCAGGGCGACCTCCAGGCCCAGCTCGCCGGCCCGGGCGACGAAGCGGGTGAAGTCCTCCAGGGTGCCCAGGTCCGGGTGGACGGCGTCGTGGCCGCCCTCGGCCGAGCCGATCGCCCAGGGCACGCCGACGTCGTCGGGGCCGGCGTCCAGGGTGTTGTTGGGGCCCTTGCGGTGGGTGGTGCCGATCGGGTGGATCGGCGGCAGGTAGACGACGTCGAAGCCCATCGCGGCGATCGCCGGCAGCCGGCGCGCGGCGGTCTCGAAGGTGCCGTGCGGCCGCTCGGGAGTGCCCTCCGAGCGGGGGAAGAACTCGTACCAGGACCCGTACA
>NZ_JBEORT010000234.1:0-1115 GCF_040302425.1 Streptomyces sp. NPDC126497 | reverse complement strand
ACCTGCGCCTCAAACAACTCCACCACCGACACCCCACCAACCGGCACCACACCACCCCCACCACCAGCCCACCCCAAAACCAACCCACGCTCAGCCTCACCAACAAACTCCACACCCCCCACCCGCACCTCAGGATCCGCAACCAACCCCTCCAACAAACGACCGAACCAACCCACCAAACGCTCAGCCGTCCCCACATCAAACACATCGGCGGCATATTCCAGCGCGCCGGCAATGCCTTCCTCCCGCTCCTCCATGTGGAGCGCGAGGTCGTACTTGGCCGTGATGGACTGCGTATGTACAGCGGAACCTCGGAGACCAGCCATCTCGAGCTTGGCCGCACGGTTGTTCTGGAAGCTCAGCACAACCTGGAAGAGCGGATGACGCGCCATGGAGCGGGTCGGGTTGAGTTCCTCCACCAGCCGCTCGAACGGCACGTCCTGGTGCGCGAAGGCGGCCAGGTCATTCTCCTTGACCCGCGCGATGAGTTCGCGGAAGGAGGGGTCCCCCGACGTGTCGGTGCGCAGGATCAGCATGTTGACGAACATGCCGACCAGATCGTCCAGCGACTGGTCGGTCCGTCCCGCGATCGGTGAACCGATCGGCACATCGGTCCCCGCGCCCAGCCGCGTGAGCAGTGCCGCCCAGGCCGCCTGCACGACCATGAACAGACTCGCTCCGGACTCCCGTGCCAGCCTGGTGAGTCCCTCGTGCACCTCGGCAGGCAACACGAAGCGCACCCTGCCACCTCGATGTGATGCCACAGCAGGGCGCGTCCGGTCGAACGGCAGCGCCAGCTCCTCCGGGGCACCGGCCAGCGCCTCACGCCAGTACTCGACCTGCCGCGACAGCACACTCTCCGGATCCTCCTCGGACCCGAACATCTCCCGCTGCCACAGCACGTAGTCGGCGTACTGCACCGGCAACGGCGCCCATCCGGGGGTCCGGCCCTCGCACCGCGCCCCGTACGCCACCGACACATCCCGCGCCAACGGCCCCATCGACCAGCCGTCACCCGCGATGTGATGCACCACGACTGTCAGAACGTGCTCATCCGCTCCCAGCGTGAACAAGCGTGCCTGGAGAGGGATTTCGGTGCTCAGGTCGAAGGCATA
>NZ_JBEORT010000233.1:0-1166 GCF_040302425.1 Streptomyces sp. NPDC126497 | reverse complement strand
GGTGCTCATCGCCAACCGTGGCGAAATCGCTGTCCGGGTGGCCCGGGCCTGCCGGGATGCCGGGATCGCGAGCGTTGCCGTCTATGCCGACCCGGACCGGGACGCTCTGCACGTCCGCGCCGCGGATGAGGCGTTCGCCCTGGGCGGTGACACGCCGGCCACCAGTTACCTGGACATCGGCAAGGTGCTCAGGGCCGCGCGGGAGTCGGGCGCGGACGCCGTCCACCCGGGGTACGGCTTCCTCTCCGAGAACGCCGAGTTCGCCCAGGCGGTGCTGGACGCGGGTCTGATCTGGATCGGCCCGCCGCCGCAGGCCATCCGTGACCTGGGGGACAAGGTCGCCGCCCGGCACATCGCGCAGCGCGCGGGTGCTCCGCTGGTGGCGGGTACGCCCGATCCGGTGAGCGGGGCCGAGGAGGTCGTGGCGTTCGCGAAGGAGCACGGGCTGCCGATCGCGATCAAGGCGGCGTTCGGTGGGGGCGGGCGGGGGCTGAAGGTGGCCCGCACGCTGGAGGAGGTGCCGGAGCTGTACGACTCCGCGGTGCGTGAGGCGGTGGCCGCCTTCGGCCGCGGGGAGTGCTTCGTGGAGCGCTACCTGGACAGGCCGCGGCACGTGGAGACGCAGTGCCTGGCCGACCGGCACGGCAACGTGGTCGTGGTCTCCACCCGGGACTGCTCGCTGCAGCGCCGCCACCAGAAGCTGGTGGAGGAGGCGCCGGCGCCGTTCCTGTCGGACGCCCAGGTGGAGCAGTTGTACTCCGCCTCCAAGGCGATCCTGAAGGAGGCCGGCTACGTCGGGGCGGGCACGGTGGAGTTCCTGGTCGGCCTGGACGGCACGATCTCCTTCCTGGAGGTGAACACGCGTCTGCAGGTGGAGCACCCGGTGACCGAGGAGGTCGCGGGGATCGACCTGGTGCGGGAGATGTTCCGCATCGCCGACGGCGAGGAGCTGGGGTACGGCGATCCGGTGCTGCGCGGGCACTCCTTCGAGTTCCGGATCAACGGTGAGGACCCGGGGCGCAACTTCCTGCCCGCTCCGGGCACGGTCACCCGTTTCGACGCGCCGTCGGGGCCGGGGGTGCGGCTGGACGCGGGGGTGGAGTCGGGCAGTGTGATCGGTCCGGCGTGGGACTCGCTGCTGGCGAAGCTGATCGTGACCGGGCGTA
>NZ_JBEORT010000232.1:0-1190 GCF_040302425.1 Streptomyces sp. NPDC126497 | reverse complement strand
GCCGTCCGCCGGGGCGGTGGCCGCCGGGGCGTCACGCTCCGGGGCCGCGGCGCCCGCCCCGCATCCGCTCAGCGCCGCCAGCACGACGAGGACGACGGCCGCCGGCGCCCTTCGGCCGCGCGCGCGGGCGAAGGCACCGGCCTGCCGCCCGGCGCGGTACGGAGCACGGTGACACGGACGGGACGGACAGTCGATCGATGAAGCCATGTCCTCAGCCTGACTTCGACTTCCCGGAAACGCGTCGGCTCCCCGCGCGAGTCCGCCGAAGTCCCCCGTCTGCGCTGCCCGCGGAACGCGCGGGACGGGGGCCGCCCGGGTGACGGATCCGCCCCCGGGTGGAGTACGGATCCCCCGGACGGAGCAGCGCGCGGGGGCGGCGCCGCCGGTGGGTCACGAACCGCGGGCCGGGTTCGGCCGGCACGTCCCCTTCGGCCGAACCGGTGAGGGCGACGTCCGTCAGGGTGGCGCCGCCACCGGCCCCGCCCGTGGCGGGGACACCGGACCCGCCGTGGGAGCCGTCGATGGTGACGCCGGTGATCCGGGTGTCCGGCACCGCTCCCCGCCCGGCTCGAACCGGATGCCGTCAGGGGTGGAGCGGCGGCTGCCGGTGCCCCGGACGACCGCGCCCGGGACACCGGCACCCGGGCGAACGGGCGCGGCCCCGTCCTCCTGGTCCCCACGTCCCCCGGATCCGGGCTTGCGGCTCGCCGCCCCGCGCCGGGAGCACGCGCACGACGCGTCCCCGGACCGCGCCGGCCCTCGCGCCCCCGGGAGAACGTCAACCGGTGACCGCTCGGAAGAAACGGTCGACCGCGCGCGGCCGTACCATGACTGGCCACCGGGGGAACCAACAGGCAGAGAAGGGGCACCGTCATGTCCGAGAACCCGACCGCAGCCACCGATCTCACGTCGCAGTACTCCGCCCAGGTCGCGGGCGACCTGGAGCGCAACGTCAAGGAGCAGGAGCGGGTCACCGCGGAGATCGCCGCGCTGCGGGAGCGGTTGACCGTGCTCCAGCACGACCACACCCTTCTGGTGAACATGCAGCAGGCACTGGGCCTCGCCCCGGCGTCCGGGACCGTGGACGCGCCCGGTGCCGTGGGCGCCTCGCAGCCGGTGGACGCGCCGGAGGCGGACGCGGCGCCGGGTGGTGCGACCGTGCCGGCGCCGCGCGGGAAGGACGGCGCCGG
>NZ_JBEORT010000231.1:0-1228 GCF_040302425.1 Streptomyces sp. NPDC126497 | reverse complement strand
CCGCTTCCTCACCCTGGGCGGCCGCACGGACGTCCGTGATCCCGAGGGCGTGCTCGCCCGTGACGGGTTGCTCGGCGCGCCGTACCGCAAGCAGGTCCGCATGCCCGCGGGCGCCCGCGGCACCGGGTACCACTACCGTGACCGGCACCTGTGGCTGACGGAGGACCGGGATGCCGCCCACGTCCGCACGTCCTCAGGAGTGGGGGCCTGGCCCCGGGCGGTGCGGGAGGTCGCCTGCACGTGACCGGTCACCGGCTCCGGTGCAGCGCGACCAGCAACTGCCAGACCTGGTCCGCGACTTCCTCCGGCGCGGCCCGCAGCAGCCCGTGCAGCCAGTCCGCGAGGACACCCGCGAAGGTCGCCGCCACCGCCGACGCGACCAGCGGGGCGTCAGCCGCGCCGGCCAGTTCGCGCTCCTCGAGGCTGCGGGCCCGCAGGTCCCGGTGCAGCACCCGGCCGAGCGGCCCGCCGCCGCCCGGCGCGAGCAGCGACCGGTACAGGGCCGCGTGCGGGGCCAGACCGGTGAAGAACTCCCGCAGCGCGGGCGGGGCGTGGACCGGATCGGGCCGACCCCGCCAGGCGTGCAGCGCGTCCACCGCCTGCCGTACGACGTCCGCGCACGCGTCGACCGCCAGCGCCTCGATGCCGTCGTAGTGCACATAGAACGTGGCCCGGCCCACCCCGGCCCGGCGCACCAGCGCGGCCACGGCGACCTCCGCCGGCGGTCGCTCGGCGCACTCGGCGAGCAGGGCGGCGCGCAGCCTGGCGCGGGTGCGCGCCGCCCTCGGGTCCTCGTGCGGCGCCCGGCTCATCGTGCGGCGAGGACGGCGGCCAGCGCGAGCGCGCCGGGCAGCGCCTGGGCGAACAGGATGCGGCGGTTGGCCGTGGTGGCGCCGAACACGCCCGCCACCACCACACAGGACAGGAAGAACACCTGGACCCGGAAGCCGGTCGGGTCGGCGGCGAGAAGTCCCCACACCAGTCCGGCCGCGAGGAAGCCGTTGTAGAGGCCCTGGTTGGCGGCCAGCGGAGCGGTCGCCCGGGCCGTCTCCGGGTCGAATCCGTGCAGCCCCCGCCCCGGCTTCCGCTGCCACAGGAACATCTCCAGCACCAGGATGTACATGTGCAACACGGCCACCAGGCCGACCAGCACGTTCGCCACGATTTCCATGAGCAGTGAGCCCTCCCCTTCTTGGACAGGTGTCCAAGATAGCTGGACACCTGTCCA
>NZ_JBEORT010000230.1:0-1247 GCF_040302425.1 Streptomyces sp. NPDC126497 | reverse complement strand
GGCCCTGTCTCACATTCGGTGGTGACAGAGGGTGGCTCTATCCGAGGAGGATGCGGTGGCGGAGCAGGGTGAAGCCTGCTCGGCCGTGCATCTGGCGCGCGATTCGCTTGGTCTTGGTGTTGACACCTTCGGTGGGGCCGTTGCTGTACGGAAGTGTGAGTGCGGCGTTCACGGCGTCGCGGTCTCGGTCCAAGCCCCGGGTGAAGGCGCGCAGATGGGGCAGATCGGCTGAGCGAATCTCGACGATCCAGCGCGAGAGCCCGTCGGCGTTTCCTGCGCAAGGCGTCAGGAGTTTGGCGAAGCCCTCAACAGCGGCGGCCAGTTGGGTCATCTCGGGGCAGGCGGCGGTAAGCCGTGCCAGAAGACCGTGATGTTCGGCCTTGAGGTTGTCGGGCCTGGTGAGGATCATCCGGGCGAGTCGGCGCGGGGAGATGTGGCTGCGGTCGGCGTCCGCGCGGCCCTGGTTGATGTACTTGTGCAGGAGGTTCAGACAGCCGGTGAACCCGAGGACCTTGATCTCTTCGAAGAGGCGCTGGACGGGGACGGCGGGATCTTCGGCACGGCGTTTGCGCAGGTGCTCGCGGTAAGGGTCGACGAGGCCAGCGCGGTACTTGGGGACGCGGAGCATCCGCTCGGGCCGGTCGGCCCGCGCGTAGCGTTTGACGGTGTTCAGGGCCAGCTGCAGTCGGCGGGCGCACTCGAGCAGGCCCACGCCCTTCTCGAGCAGGTTGTGGACCTGGTGCCAGCGTTCCAGGGTCGTCTGCGCGCGGGGCCCGTCGTAGATGGGCGCGTCCAGCACAGCGGCCCAGCAGGTGCTGTGTGCCTTCACCTCGCCCAGGACGGCTTCGCACAGGTTGTGCCACAGGTGCCACCGGTCGGCGACCTGGACTGCGTCGGGCAGGGCGCGACGGACGGCCTCGGCGTAGGTCGCGGAGCCGTCTCGGCACACGATCTCGATGCCCGGATGCTCGCGCAGCCATGCTTCCAGCGTGTCGGCGGTGCGGTCGGGCAGCACGTCGATCCGTTCATGGGTTTCGGCGTCGATCACCACGGTGGCATAGCGGTGACGCCGGCGCAGGGCGAAGTCGTCGACGCCGATCACGCGGGGCACCCGCCCGGTGGTCAACGGGATGCTCAGCAGGGTGCGCAGGGCCGTGTGACGCGACAGGCCCACCGCGAGTATCGCCAGCAGACGCGATCCAGCCCGGCCCGCTAACTCCTTGACCACGGCCTTGACCTGCCTGGTC
>NZ_JBEORT010000229.1:0-1273 GCF_040302425.1 Streptomyces sp. NPDC126497 | reverse complement strand
CCCGGCCGACGGCACGGTGGTCGGCTCGTTCTACGACGGTGGCGAGGCGGAGGCCTCGGCCGCCGTGGACGCCGCCGCCGCCGCGTTCGAGACCACCGAATGGGCGCGCACTCCCTCGCTTCGGTCGACCGCGCTCAGCCGGCTGGCCGACGCCCTCGAGGCCCGGGTGCCCGAGGTCGCGGCCATGTTGTCCCGGGAGAACGGCAAGCTGCTGGGTGAGACCCTGTGGGAGGTCAGCGGTGCGGTCGGGTGGCTGCGGTACGCGGCGGCCTCTGCCCGCACCCAGACCGCCGGGCGCGCCGCCGAGACGGCACCCGGCCAGTACACCCACTCGGTGCCCGAGCCGCTCGGTGTCGTCGGGATCATTTCTCCCTGGAACTCCCCCGTCATGCTGACCGTGCGGGCCCTGGGTCCCGCGCTGGCCGCCGGCTGCACCGCCGTGGTCAAACTTCCGGCTCAGACGGCGCTGACCAATGAGCTGTTCGCGCAGGCCCTTGCCTCGGTTCCGGAGATTCCGGCGGGCGTGGTCAGCGTGTTCACCGAGTCCGGCAACACCGGGGCCCCGTTCCTGGTCTCCTCGGACAAGGTCGACGTGATCAACTACACCGGCAGTACGCCGGTCGGCCGCCGCATCGCGGCCGCGGCCGCCCCCACCCTCAAGCGGCTCGGTCTGGAACTGGGCGGCAAGGCCCCGCTGGTGGTCTTCCCCGACGCCGATCTGGACATGGTGATCCCCACCGTGGTGCAGTCGCTGGTGCTGATGAACGGGCAGTTCTGCTGCACCGGCTCCCGCGTACTGGTTCACCGGGACATCGCCGACGAGGTGCGCACTCGCCTTGTCGACGCGCTCGCACAGGTGCGGCTCGGCTCGGGCGACGACGAGAAGGCCCAGCTCGGCCCGGTGATCGACCGGGCGTCCGCCCAGCGGGTGGACGCGATCGTCGAGGAGGCCGCCTCGTACGGCACGGTACTGCTGCGCGGCGGTGTGGTCACCGACGGCCCGCTGGCCGCCGGCGCGTTCTACCGGCCGAGCCTGATCGAGGTGGACCGCACCGACGTCCGGATCGTGCAGGAGGAAGTCTTCGGCCCGGTCCAGACGTTCGAGATCTTCGACGACGAGGACGACGCCGTGACCAAGGCGAACGCCACCATCTACGGTCTGGCCGCCTCGGTGTTCAGCTCGGACTCCATGAAGGCCCGCCGGATCGCCCGGCGCATCCGCACCGGCACCGTATGGATCAACACCTGGGGAGCCATCAGCGAGGACTTCGAG
>NZ_JBEORT010000228.1:0-1327 GCF_040302425.1 Streptomyces sp. NPDC126497 | reverse complement strand
ACCTGCGCCTCAAACAACTCCACCACCGACACCCCACCAACCGGCACCACACCACCCCCACCACCAGCCCACCCCAAAACCAACCCACGCTCAGCAGGACTCAGCACCTCCACCGCACCCACCCGGATGTCCGGCGCCCCCACCGCCACCTCGAGCACCCGCACCAACCACGCCGCGAACCGCTCAGCCGTCCCCGCCTCGAACACATCAGCAGCCGCGATCACGACGCCCCGCATTCCAGCGGGAGCGCCCTGGGCGTCGAATACCTCGGTGGCCATGACGTCCAGGTCAAACTTGGCCGTCGCGGGACCGGCCACTCCGGGCGCCCCGGCGGATCCGGTCGGTACCCCGGAGGCCTGCAGTCCGGGCAGGTCGAGGACCGCCTGGCTGTTGTTCTGCAGGGTCAGCATCACCTGGAACAACGGATGCCGGGCCAGGGAGCGGGCCGGCGCGAGTTCCTCCACCAGCCGCTCGAAGGGCACGTCCTGGTGCTCGAACCCCGCCAGACTCCTCTCCCGCACCCGCTCCAGCACCTGCGCGAACGTCGGATCACCCGACAGATCCGTACGCACCACCAGCGTGTTCACGAAGAACCCGACCAGCTCGTCCAGCGCCTCGTCCGTACGCCCCGCGACCGCCGAACCGATCGGGATGTCCGTACCCGCACCCAACCGCGACAACGTCACCGCCAGCGCCGCCTGCAGCACCATGAACACCGTCACACCACGCTCACGCGCCACCTCACGCAACCGCGCATGCACCACAGCCGGCACCTCCAGCCCCACCGCATGCCCCTCATGCGAGGCCACCGCCGGACGCGACCGGTCATACGGCAGCGCCAGCTCCTCCGGAACACCCGCCAGCGCCTCACGCCAGAACCCCACCTGCCGCGACAGCACACTCCCCGGATCCTCCTCGGACCCCAACACCTCCCGCTGCCACAACGCATAATCCGCGTACTGCACCGGCAACGGCGCCCATCCGGGAGTCCGGCCCTCGCACCGCGCCCCGTACGCCACCGACACATCCCGCGCCAACGGCCCCATCGACCAGCCGTCACCCGCGATGTGATGCACCACCAGCACCAGCACATGCTCGTCCGGACCGACCCTGAACAGACGCGCCCGGACCGGGATCTCGGTGCTCAGGTCGAAGGCATACCGCGCCGCCTCCGCCACCGCCGCGTCCAGGTCCTCCGCACGCACATCGGTGACGGTCAGCGCGAAACCGGCCTCCTCGACGGGCAGGATCCGCTGATACGGCTCCCCGTCCGCCACCGCGAACACCGTCCGCAACACCTCATGACGCCCGACCACATCCCGCAGCG
>NZ_JBEORT010000227.1:0-1404 GCF_040302425.1 Streptomyces sp. NPDC126497 | reverse complement strand
CCTTCTTGTGGTGTAGGCGATCAGTCGTCTGATGCGGTCGGCAGGACGATCGCGTCGTCGGGGTAGAGGGCGTCCATGCTCTCGTTGGAGAGGTAGCGGCGGGGGAAGGCGATCCATTCGTCGTGGAGTTCGGCGAGGACCGCGGTGGCCAGTCGGAGGACGGCGGTCGGGTTCGGGAAGACCTGGACGACGTCGGTGCGGCGTTTGATCTCCCGGTTCAGCCGCTCGAGCGGGTTCGTGGACTGGATCTTCTTCCAGTGCTGGTGGGGGAAGTCCGCGAACGCGGTCAGATCCTCCCTGGCCTCCAGCAGCATCTCTCTGACCTTGGGGAACTGTCGGCCGAGCATGTCCGCGACGGTGTCGAGCTGGGTGCGGACCGCGTCCGCGGTGGGCTGGGCGAAGATGGTGCGGATCGTCGCGGCGACCATCTCCGCCGAGCCTTTCGGGATGGCGGCGAAGACATTGCGCACGAAGTGAACACGACACCTTTGCCAGGCGGCGCCGAGCATGTGACCTTGCGGATCGCTTTGACCAGGCCGCTGTGGCTGTCGGAGATGACCAGACGGACGCCACTCAGTCCGCGTTCGCGCAGATGACGCAGGAACTGGGTCCAGAAGGCTTCGGTCTCGCTGTCGCCGACCATGACGCCGACGACCTCGCGGCCGCCGTCCTGGGTGACGCCGGTGGCGATGACGATCGCCTGGGAGACGATGCGGTGGTCGACACGGGCTTTGACGTAGGTGGCGTCGAGGAACAGGTAGGGGAAGCGGATGTGGTCCAGCGGCCGGGTGCGGAAGGCGTCCAGCTGTTCGTCCAGGTCCGCGCAGATCCGGGAGACCTCGCTCTTGGATATCCCGGTGTCCGAACCGAGCGCCTTCACCAGGTCGTCGACCGACCGGGTGGAGACGCCGTGGACGTATGCCTCCATGATGACCGCGTAGAGGGCCTGGTCGATGCGGCGCCGGCGCTCCAGCAGGCTGGGGAAGAAGCTCCCGGCTCGCAGTTTCGGGATGGCGAGCTCAAGGTCGCCGGCCTGCGTGGTCACCGTCTTTTCCCGGTGCCCGTTGCGCCAGGTGGTGCGGGTGCCGGTGTGTTCGCCCCACTCGGCGCCGATCTTTGTGGTGGCCTCGGCCTCGATCAGTTCCTGCAGTAGTCGCTCGGCGACCTCGCGGACGAGTTCAAGACCATCTGCCGAACGTAGTGACTCAAGCAGGCGAAGTAGGTCATGCTGGGACAAGGCCACCGTGCACCCCCTGGGGTCGAACTGCCTGTTCACTCCGGACAGTTGCACGGTGGCCTGCCAGTTGAGCAGGGAGCAGTCACCGGCAGGCGGTGCACCCGGGGGAGCAGAACCCGCGCACTCAACTGCGGAGATCCCCTACACCACACAGCGGGACGCCATCG
>NZ_JBEORT010000226.1:0-1654 GCF_040302425.1 Streptomyces sp. NPDC126497 | reverse complement strand
CTATATAATGTAGTTGTTTTAATACCTAAAACATACAGTTTATAGGTAGCAGTTACAGTTTTTTTCCCAGTCGCTAATACTCCTATTGAAGGGTTAGTATTTGTTTGTAGTTCTACAGGTACTTTATTTCCTTCTATGTTAATGTTTGATACGCCAGGATTAGCATTTGCTGTACCGATTAATTTCATATAATTATCTGGTTGTAATGCTAAAAGAAAAGTGTTTTGTTCTTCTTCACTTAAATTTTTAAATGCTTCTAATCCTTCTGCTGCGTAGTCATCTATTTTGCTTTCCTTTTCTAAATACTCAATATAATTAGCTGGTGATTCAATATACTTCAGTCCATCTTCAGTAGAGATACTTTCTGCATTAGCTGATTTTAAATCTAAACCAAAATTACTAATTAATAAAAATACAAGTGAACCTAACACAAAAACAATTCTTTTCATACTCATAGAAACAATCTTCCTTCCCCTTAATTTTTTATATCAATCCGAATAATTTCCAGATTAATAACATAGATAATAAAAAAATGGAAAAAAATAAGAATATTCTAGGGGGTATATATTGTGCAGGAGGAAGTAAAAGCTATTTTAATAGGTTTTGTTACTCTAATCGCTGCTTATTTGACTGTGTTTTCTTTATGGTTTTGTTTAGTTGCAATAATATTTGGAGTTATAGGATATAAACAGGCAAAAAAAATTAAAGAGAGAAAAAACAATTATATTTTTATGGGGAAAATATTAAATAGTATAGGGATTTTGTCTTCTATACTGCTATTTATGTATTATGTAACCGGTCCTATTTAATTTCGGTTTTAAAAAAGAAAATACCTCCTTTTATAGAAAAAAATTACATTTCATTTAAAATATGAACTTTTTATTTCGTATTAGGATAAAAAGAAAAAAAGCATAGGAGACGATCCTATGCTTTTTATTTTATTAATTTCAAATATAATCTAGTAAATTAGTATTGCTAGAATAGATTGATAGGTATAAAATTACAGATAACTAAATAGTCCGGATAATGAAAAAGAACTCCAACTGTTAAAGTGGTGTTGGTCGCACCCTTTAACCGTCTCCCTATTCTCGGTAGGGAAACACTTGTCGAAGTCCTTTGAACATATAACGTTAAGTATTATATACCAATCATTTTAGTGTATAAAACACGTTTATTCAAGGAAAAAAAGTTTCCTTTTTTCGATAACTTTTGATAAAAGACACTGTTTCCCATTGGTTTATGGGATAATAGTGTCTTTTTTTGTTCCGAAAAAGGAGAAATTGAACATGACAGTATTTGTGGAATCACACCAATTTAATCAAATGATATCTTACACACCATATGTAGAAACAAAAACAGAAAAGAAAAAAGTTAAGTACAGTTTATTAGAATCTATTCAAGAGTCCATAGGGGATAAATGGTACCGACTAAAAGAAGGAACAAGACAGGCTTTTGATATGGTCTGTTTCTTCAGTACGGAGTTAGGATTCTTTTATGCGAGTGACGAATACCTGGCAAAAAGGAACGGGATCAGTGACCGAACTATCCAATATCGCCTGAAAGAGCTAGTAGAACTGGGACAAGTTATAAAAGTATATCGACGTGCCAGAAAGTGTAACGGTCGGGGGAACCCAGTCTATCTATTTGTTAATCA
>NZ_JBEORT010000225.1:0-1663 GCF_040302425.1 Streptomyces sp. NPDC126497 | reverse complement strand
TGGTGAGCCAGGCGTCGATGCGGATGAGGTTGACGGCGGCGCCGGTGAGCTGGTGCTGGAGGCTGGTCTTGGCCAGGCCGCGGTAGCGGGATCTGCGCAGGCCGCATGCGTGCACGGCTTGGGAGATGGTGCCTTCGACGCCGGCCCGGATTTTGTAGCGGTCCTTCCAGGCAGCGGTTGTCTGGAGTTTTCGCGCCTGCTGCAGTTCTTCGTATTCGTCGCGGGGTCTGAGGTTGATCTCCCGCCGCCGGGGCCTGGGAGAGTTGACGCACTCGGTCAGCCGGGGGCAGGTGCCGCAGTCGGCCGGAGAGAACCGCACCCGGATGGTCGCCAGGCCCTCTTCCGAGCGGCGCTTGGCCCATTGCGTGCTGACAATGCCGTTCGGGCAGGTCACGAGCTGGTTGTCCCAGTCGATGGTGAACGTGTTCTGGCCGAAGGCGGCATCGCCTCGGGCGTGCGGGACGGTCACCGCTTTCAGCGGTCCGTGCAGGTCGACCTGGTGGTCACGGCGGGCGGCGGCCAGGGCACCACCGTTGGCATAACCGGCATCCACCCAGTGCTCGCCCGGCAGCAGATCCCGCCGGGTGAGTTCGTCATGGACCGGGGCGGCCATCCGGGCGTCGGAGACACTCGCGACAGTCGTCACCACACTCGTGACGAGGTGCGGAGTGTCCGGGTCGCAGGTCTCTGTGACATGGACTTTGTAACCGTCCCAGTGGATGCCGCCCTTTCCGCCGGTGCGGGCCTCCAGGTCATAGCAGTTCACCAGGCGCATCACACCTGGTGGCCGGTCTTTTGGGCCCCGGCGGGCCACCTCCCCGTCGACCATGTGGAAGTACTGCACCCACACCTGCCGCAGCACCTCCGCCTCCGGCAGCCGCCGCAAACCCGGCGGAGCGTCCACGGCCCAGACCATCTTCAGCAGGTGCATGCCGTCGTCACCGATCCGCCGATACGTCTGATCACGCCGGGACCGGTCCCTGGGAAAGCGGGAGTCCTCGGCCCGGGTGGCATAGTGCTTGAACCACTCCGGCCGGGCACGACCGCTCAGCCAGTCCGGTTCGGCCAGGGCCACGGCGTTCAGCGCCGAGCGCAGGGTTTCCGCGACCAGCTCCAGCTGGTTCACCTCACGCACCGCGGACAGCACGTGGGTGGAGTCGGTCCGCGCACGGCCCCTGACGACGACCAGGTCCCGCCCCCGGGCCGCTGCCAGCACGGCGTCCAGAATTTCCCGGCCTCCGTCCGCTTTGATGAGCCGGTCGCGGAACTCCGACAGCACCGAATAGTCGAACCCCGCATCGGCCAGTTCCAGCCCCAGCGCGTACTTCCAGTCAATGCGGGCTCGCACCGCCTGGGCGGCCTGCCGGTCGGTCAGCCCCTCGACGAACTGCAACACCAACACCAACGCCAGCCGCCCCGGTGACCAGGCAGGCTTCCCCCGAACCGGGAACAGACCCGCGAACTGCCCGTCACCGAACAACGGCCCCAGCTCGTCACGCACCCGGATTGCCAGGCTGCCCTTCGGGAAGGCCGCCCGCGCCACCCGCACCGTCTCCGCCGGAATCTCACCCAGCCCTGCCGGCCGCATCGACATCGACACCCTCCCCAAACGACATCGGCTCCCAAGACCACAACCGGGTCTTGGGAGCCGACGTCACGCGAG
>NZ_JBEORT010000224.1:0-1708 GCF_040302425.1 Streptomyces sp. NPDC126497 | reverse complement strand
CTCCGCCTTGCATCTGCACGCACCAAGCCCCGCTCGGGTCGGCCACGACGCACCGTCGGTCGCGGCCGACCTGATCCAAACGAGAGGCCCTAGCCCGCCCCGCGTCAGATCGCACAGCCCGCGTGGGCCAGCGCCTGCTTCAGCAGCACTCCGTGACCGCCCGGCATCTCGCTCTGGACCGCCTGCGACACGGCCTCCTGCGGGCTGAACCACACCAGGTCGAGGGCGTCCTGCCGGGGGCGGCAGTCACCCGTCACCGGCACGATGTACGCCAGCGACACCGCGTGCTGACGGGGGTCGTGGAAGGGGGTGATGCCCTGCGTGGGGAAGTACTCCGCGACCGTGAACGGCTGCAACGACGCCGGGACGCGGGGCAGCGCCACCGGACCGAGGTCCTTCTCCAGGTGGCGCAGCAGGGCGTCACGGACCCGTTCGTGGTGCAGCACCCGGCCGGAGACCAGGGTCCGGCTGACCGTCCCCTCGGGCCCGATGCGCAACAGCAGCCCGACGCTGGTGACTTCACCGCTGTCGTCGACGCGCACGGGCACGGCCTCGACGTACAGGATCGGCATCCGGGCGCGTGCCATCTCCAGGTCGTCGGAGGACAGCCAGCCCGGCGTGGTTTCGGTCATGTCAGACATTGCTTGATCATACTTTCAGCGGTCAGGGCTTCACGGCCACCGCGCCGTACTGCGGCACCGCGGCCGTGTCGGACGTGGCGTGCCACTGCGAGCAGGACACCAGGCCGGGCTCGACCAGGTCCAGTCCCTCGAAGAAAGCGGTGATGTCCGCGGCGCTCCGGGCGGTGATCGGGGGAGTGGCGTTCTCGTTCCAGAACTTCATGGCCGGCACCTGCAGCTCGCCCCCGACCTCGGGATCGAAGGTGGGGTGCGTGAGGACCAGGAAGCTTCCGGAGGGCACCGCCGCCATGATCCGGCGGACGATCTCCCGGGCCTTGCCGGTGTCGAGCACGAAGTTGAGGATCCCCAGCATCATCACCGCGACGGGCCGCGTGACGTCCAGGGTGCCGGCGGCGCGTTCCAGTATGGCGTCCGGGTCGTGGACGTCGGCGTCTATGTAGGCGGTGGCGCCCGCGTGCGTGCCGGTCAGCAGGGTACGGGCGTGGACGAGGACGATCGGGTCGTTGTCGACGTAGACGATCCGCGAGTCGGGAGCGATCCGCTGCGCGATCTCATGGGTGTTGTCCGCCGTCGGCAGGCCGGTGCCGATGTCGAGGAACTGCCGCACACCGCGCTCGCGGGTCAGATACGTCACCGCCCGGCCCAGGAAGTCGCGGTCCGCGCGGGCGATGTCGCGGACCACCGGGTTGATCGAGGCGACGTGGTCGCCGACCCGCTGGTCGACCTCGTAGTTGTCCTTGCCGCCGATCCAGTAGTTCCACACGCGCGCGTTGTGCGCCACACCGGTGTTCAGCCTCGCCGAGCCGCTCGGCGGGGTGTGGCTCTCAGTCACGGTCTCTCCCTCTTCCTCACCCGGACGGCCGCGATCGGGCCGTCGCGGCCATTGTGCCGCGTGGTGATCACGTTGTCCCGTGAATGGGGGAGTGGAAGAACCCTGTTGACGCGAGGTCACATGGAAGCGGTCCGGCCGGGCACGTCCTCGGCCACCTGCCCGTCGATCGCCGCGCGGACCGACGCCGCGGCCGGCACGGCCGGTTCGGCGCCCGCCGCGAGGCGCAGGAGCCGGC
>NZ_JBEORT010000223.1:0-1796 GCF_040302425.1 Streptomyces sp. NPDC126497 | reverse complement strand
TTAAAAATAAAACTAAAATACACTGCTGTAATTGAGTTTCAGAAACGAGGGGCTATACATTATCACCTATTGGTCTATAACCTTCCTTACACGCCTGTAGACGTTCTATCGGACATCTGGGGTCATGGGTTTGTTAAAATAAATAAAATAGACCACGTGGACAATGTAGGGGCTTATATAACGAAATATATGATAAAGGATAATATTGACGAAAGATTACTTGGAGAGAAGTCTTATTTTTCGAGTAGAGGGTTAAAGAAGCCTGAAGAGTATATTTTGACGGAAAAAGAAAAAGAGACTCTGCTAAAGTCTCATGACGAATATATAACATATTCCAAAAACTATGAAAATGAATATCTAGGCAATATTCATAAGATACAAATTAACTTAAATCGCAAAAGTTAACAGCGCTATTTTAACACATAGAAAATAAAAATACTATGACTTTACCGTTTTCTAATAGCGGGTAAAGTGTTCAAACTTTGACAATGGGACTCCTATAATGGGGTCCTTATTTAATTTCCTTGAAAATATAAAATCCGCCCTTTTGCGTGTGGGTGGGGTGACTCCAGTTGGGGCCCCCGACACCGCAAGGCGGATTTATTTTATTTATAAAAGACCGAGAGAAATAACACTAACCATTATGGTATTGACATGATACCACTTTGATACTATAATGATACCATAAGGAGGTGAAGTTATTGGGAAAAGCGGTTTTTTCTCTAAGGCTTACTGAAGACCTACACGAATGGTTAAAAAAAGAAGCTGAAAAGAGAGGTATGTCGGTCAACGCTTTGATTTCATACATACTGAGCGAATATAAAGACGATAAAGAGTTTTAACGGAGTAGTTCTACGTAGTGAAAGCGTAGCGGTTCCTTTACTTGGAAAGGCGACTCTGATAACCTAGTTCGGTTTGCCACATTAAAGATTTCTAGAAGGTGGCGACGGTGGCAAGTAATCTGGGTCGCAAAGGTTCCGAGTCAAGGATTCATGGAGTAGATCTACGCAGTGGTGATGGTGAAGCGCAACTAAAAAAACAAGAAAAGAGGACGAGCACATGTTTAATATTTCTTATTACAAAACCGAAGACACAAAAGTAATGGTGGTTACATTACACGCACTAAAACAAACTATCATTTTGCAACCAGGATTCTTTTATAAAATTTCAGGAGTTGATAGAAAAGTAATAACCGGCTGCGGCGAATTTAGTGGTACAATTCTAGTAGATTTAGGATTTATATTTCCGTTTAAATCTGATAGAAAAATAGGTTAATATTTAATCGCTATTTCTGTTTCTTACTTAACTTGATTATAGCGATTAATAAGCAGAAAAATTTAGACAAGGAAGAGAGGTATTTTATAATTGAGGTATCGTCACAAACTAATAAAAAGTGGCGGTGTATGGGAATTATTGAGCTACGAGAAAGAGGTAGCAACAGGTAAAGATGCAGTTCGTGAAAATGCTGGTAGGAAAAAACAGTCTGATCATGATTGGATAAATGATGCTGAAACAAAGATGAAGAACAGGTCTGATGTGTTATATCGTGCAAGGAAGCAAGTGTTTAACCAAGCAAATGCCAATGCAAATGCGTGGAACGAGCAACCGAAATTTTTCACACTTACATATGCTGAAAACATGCAGGACATAAAACAATCTAACTATAACTTCAAAAAGTTTATCCAAAGGCTGAATTACACTTTAAAAATAAAACTAAAATACACTGCTGTAATTGAGTTTCAGAAACGAGGGGCTATACATTATCACCTATTGGTCTATAACCTTCCTTACACGCC
>NZ_JBEORT010000222.1:0-1831 GCF_040302425.1 Streptomyces sp. NPDC126497 | reverse complement strand
CGGCGTCCAGCGCCTCGGCGAACACCGGGAACCGGGCGTACAGCTCACGCCCCGCCCCCGCCCGCTGCGAACCCTGCCCCGGGAACAGCACCGCCAGCGACCGCTCCACCGCACGACCACGCGCCACCTCCACCAGCTGCTCGTCGTCCACCGCGGTGAGGAGAACCGCCCGGTGCTCGAACACCGACCGCCCCGACGCCAGCGAGAAACCCACGTCCAGCGCGGAGGCGGTGTCGAGGGTGACGATCCGGTCCAGTTGGTCTTCCAGCGCCTCCTCGGACTTCGCGGACACCGGCCACGGCACGACCCCGGGAACGACCCCGGGCGTCGCGGCCGGCGTCTCCGGCTCGGGCGCCGGGGCCTGCTCGATGATGGTGTGCGCGTTGGTGCCGCTGATGCCGAAGGAGGACACGGCGGCGCGGCGGGGGCGGCCGGTCTCCGGCCAGTCGACGGTCTCGGTGAGCAGGCGCACCTCGCCCTCGGTCCAGTCCACGTGGGTCGACGGGGCGTCGATGTGCAGGGACTTGGGCAGCAGGCCGTGGCGGAGCGCCATGACGGTCTTGATGACGCCTGCGACGCCGGCGGCGGCCTGGGTGTGCCCGATGTTCGACTTGATGGAGCCGAGCAGCAGCGGCCGGTCGGCGGGACGGTCCTGGCCGTAGGTGGCGAGCAGCGCCTGGGCCTCGATCGGGTCGCCCAGGGTCGTGCCCGTGCCGTGGGCCTCGACGGCGTCCACGTCGGCCGGGGTGAGCCCGGCGCTCGCCAGGGCCTGCCGGATGACGCGCTGCTGCGACGGACCGTTGGGGGCGGTCAATCCGTTGGAGGCGCCGTCCTGGTTGACGGCCGAGCCGCGCACCACGGCGAGCACGGGGTGGCCGTTGCGGCGGGCGTCGGAGAGCCGCTCCACGACGAGCACGCCGACGCCCTCGGACCAGCCGGTGCCGTCGGCGGCGTCCGCGAAGGCCTTGCAGCGGCCGTCGGGGGCGAGGCCGCCCTGCCGGGTGAAGCCGGCGTATCCCATGGCGGTCGACATCACGGTGACGCCGCCCGCGAGGGCGAGACTGCACTCGCCGGAGCGCAGCGCGTGGGCCGCCCAGTGCAGGGCGACCAGGGAGGAGGAGCAGGCGGTGTCGATCGTGACCGCCGGGCCCTCCAGGCCGAAGGTGTAGGACAGGCGGCCGGAGATGACGCTGGTGGCGAGGCCGGTGGGGGCGTGGCCCTCGGCGTCCTCGCTGGAGTTCATGACGAGGGTGGTGTAGTCCTGGCCGCTGGTGCCGACGAAGACACCGGTCCGGCTGCCGCGTACGGTCGCAGGGTCGATGCCGGCGCGTTCGAACGCCTCCCAGGAGGTCTCCAGGAGCAGGCGCTGCTGCGGGTCCATGGCGAGGGCCTCACGCGGCGAGATGCCGAAGAAGCCGGCGTCGAAGTCGGCGACGTCGTAGAGGAAGCCGCCCTCGGAGGTGGCGCTGCGGCCGTGGCCGCCGTGTCCGCCGCGCAGGAGGGTGTCCAGGTCCCAGCCGCGGTCGGTCGGGAAGGCGGAGATGCCCTCACGGCCCTCGACGACGAGCCGCCACAGTTCCTCGGGCGAGCTGACGCCGCCGGGCATGCGGCAGGCCATGCCGACGATGACGACCGGGTCGTCGGCCGACGCGGGGAGGACCGTGGCCGCGGGGGCGCCGGTGGCCCGTTCCTCGTCGAGGAGGGCGGTCACCAGGTGTCCGGCGAGCACGGTGGGCGTCGGGTAGTCGAAGACGAGGGTGGCGGTCAGCCGCAGGCCGGTGGCGGTGGTGAGGCGGTTGCGCAGTTCGACGGCGGTGAGCGAGTCGAAGCC
>NZ_JBEORT010000221.1:0-1835 GCF_040302425.1 Streptomyces sp. NPDC126497 | reverse complement strand
CTAGTACTCCAGTTGTAGATCGTGATCTTGTTGGTCGGGTGCCAGGTCCTGTCCGGTCCGATGCTCTTGCTGTCTCAGCCGGACTGGTCAGTGGAGGGGCTGATGACGCTGTCCGTGCCGTAGAAGTGGCCCTGGTCGCACAGGGCGTCGATCTCGGCGTTGTCTTCCTCGCTCAGTTGTGCATCCAGCGCGACGCTGATGACGCCTCGGGCGCGGGCCAATCGCCGAGCGACATCCCAGTCGGCGATGAACTTGCCGACGGTGTACTCGTCGGCCGTACCGGCTGCCTGACGGGATCCGAGCCGGTCAAGGGAAACGACGAACTCGTTCAGGTCTTGCAGTACTGCGACGACCTCGCTGAGGGGCATGCGGATCTCTCGGGAGGACATGTCCATCAACCGATTCAACTCCAGAGTGGTGCTCGGGCCCAGATCCTGATCTTGCTGGTCGGGCTGGTCCAGGAACAGGTGCGGCCACCGGTGATCATCGGTGTGTGAAGACAGAAGATCAGGCGGTGGCCGCAGGTCACAGCATAGATCCTGCCCGCTGGCAGAAAGCGTTCGAGGCACTGATGGGCCGTATCGCGGGACGGTTCGTCCGGGTGGAACCCCGGCGCCGGGCACGGGCGTTCGTGCTCGGACTGTTGTCGGACCTGCCGCGCAAGAACTGCTGGACACTCGCCGAGCAGGCCGGGGACGCGAACCCGTACGGTCTGCAACACCTGCTGTCGAGGGCCAAGTGGGATGCCGACGCGGTACGCGATGACATCCGCGGCTTCGTCGTCGAGCACTTGCACCACGAGGATGCGGTGCTGGTCGTGGATGAGACCGGCGACCTGAAGAAAGGCACAGGCACAGTGGGAGTGCAGCGCCAGTACACCGGCACTGCCGGGCGCATCGAAAACTCCCAGGTCGCCGTCTACCTTGCCTACTCGACTCCGCTCGGGCACGCGGCGATAGACCGGGAGCTGTATGTCCCGCGTTCATGGACCGAGGACACGGCCCGCTGCCAGGCCGCCGGGATACCCGACAATGTCGCCTTCACCACGAAACCAGCCCTCGCAGTTCGTATGATCACCCGCGCGCTGGACGTCGGCGTCCCCGCATCCTGGGTGGCCGGCGACGAGGTCTACGGAGCCAACCCGCACCTGCGTACCACCCTGGAGGAACGGCAGGTCGGCTACGTACTCGCCGTCGCCCGTGACCACCGAATCACCACCCGCGCGGGCACCTTCCGCGCCGACGCCCTGATCAAGAAGCTGCCGCGGAGAGCCTGGCAGAAACTCTCCGCCAGCGCCGGAGCCAAGGGGCACCGCTTCTACGACTGGGCCCTGGCCGACCTCGCCGACGACCGGCCAGGCCACCATCAACTGCTCGTCCGCCGCAACCGGCGCACCGGCGAACTCGCCTTCCACCGCTGCTATTCACCCGCCCCGGCGCCGCTGTCCACTCTGGTGCGCGTCGCCGGACGCAGATGGACCATCGAGGAAACCTTCCAGTCCGGCAAGGGCCTTACCGGACTGGACGAACACCAGGTCAGACGCTGGACGTCCTGGCACCGCTGGGTCACTCTCGCGATGCTCGCCCACGCCTTCCTCGCCGTCGTCCGCGCCGACGAACGCGCCCGCCACCCAAAGCCCGACGGACTGATACCCCTCACCTGCAACGAGATCCAGCGCCTGTTCATCGCGCTCGTCGTCCGACCCGTCCACGGCACGGCCCACCGACTCGAGTGGTCCCACTGGCGACGCCGCCACCAGGCCCGATCCCAGGCCAGCCACTATCAGCGACAAGCCGCCCAGTCATGAAGATCGCGATCTACAGCTGGAGTACTAG
>NZ_JBEORT010000220.1:0-1869 GCF_040302425.1 Streptomyces sp. NPDC126497 | reverse complement strand
GCCCCACCTGCTCCTCGAACAGCCCCAGCACCGTGGACGCCACCACCGGCACCGCCGTGTCGTTCCACTCCACCAGCACCCGCCGACGCTCGGCCTCGTCCACGACCTCCACCGATGACAGCCGTAGCTCGGGCTCGGACAGCAACCGGTCCAGCACGCTGACCCAACGGTCTGCGATGGTTCGAGCGGTCCCGGGGTCGAACAGGTCGGTCGCGACCGTCAACGCACCGTGCACACCCATCGGGCCGCCATCGGGGTCGTACGACTCACCGACCATCACGTCCAGGTCGAACTTCGCCGCCGGGCGGGCGGTCGGGAGGAGTTCAACGTCGATGCCGGGCAGTTCCACGGTCGCTTCCGCGGTGTTGTGCATCGTGAGGACCACCTGGAAGAGGGGGTGTCGGGCCAGCGACCGGGCCGGCGCCAGCTCCTCCACCAGCCGCTCGAAGGGCACGTCCTGGTGCCCGAACCCCGCCAGACTCCTCTCCCGCACCCGCTCCAGCACCTGCGCGAACGTCGGATCACCCGACAGATCCGTACGGATGACCAGCGTGTTGACGAAACAGCCCACCAGCTCGTCCAGCGCCTCGTCCGTACGCCCCGCGACCGCCGAACCGATCGGGATGTCCGTACCCGCACCCAGCCGCGACAACGTCACCGCCAGCGCCGCCTGCAGCACCATGAACACCGTCACACCACGCTCACGCGCCACCTCCACCATCCGCGCGTGCAACGCCGCCGGCGTCTCGAACACCGCCGTGTGCCCGCGATGCGAAGCGGCCACCGGACGCGGACGGTCGAACGGAAGACCCAACTCCTCCGGAGCACCCGCCAGCGCCTCACGCCAGAACCCCACCTGCCGCGACATCAGGCTGTCCGGATCCTCCTCGGACCCCAGCAACTCCCGCTGCCACAACGCATAGTCCGCGTACTGCACCGGCAACGCGTCCCACCCGGGCTCCCGCCCCTCACGCCGCGCCGCGTACGCCACCGACACATCCCGCGCCAGGGGGCGGGTCGACCAACCGTCGCCTGCGATGTGGTGCACCACGAAGGCGAGCACGTGCTCCTCGGGACCGGTCTCGAACAACCACGCCTTCAACGGAGCCTCGGCCGCGAGGTCGAAGGCGTACGAAGAGATCCGCGCGAGAGTGGCCGACAGCTCGGAGGAGTCGAGCGGGATGGCAGGCAGCTCCCACTCGACCTCGTCCATTCCGAGAACATGCTGGTACGGCTCGCCGTCCACCACTCGAAACACCGTGCGAAGGGACTCATGACGCGCGATCACGTCACGCAGCGCGTCGGCCAGGGCCTGCGTGTCGAGCTGACCGGTGAGCCGCAGCGCCACCGGGCTGTTGTACGTCTGGCTCGGCCCCTCCAACTGGCCGATGAACCAGAGCCGACGCTGCCCGTACGACAGGGGAACCCGCTCCGGGCGCACCATCGGTGTCAAGGCTGCGCGCGCCTCATCCGCTTCTGCCAGCCGTGCGGCCAGCCCTGCCACGGTGGGGGCCTCGAAGAGTTCGCGGATCCCCACTTCCACGCCAAGCAGGGTCCGCATGCGGCTCACCAGTCTGGTCGCCAGGAGGGAGTGGCCGCCCAGGGTGAAGAAGTCGTCGTTCACACCGACCGCGGGCAGGCCCAGGACCTGGGCGAAGGCCTGGCAGAGAAGCTCCTCCTGCAAGGAGACCGGAGCCCGGTCCGAATCGACCGTCGTTGCCGCGTATTCGGGACTGGGCAGGGCTTTGCGGTCCAGCTTGCCGTTGCCGGTCAACGGCAGGGCATCGAGGACGACCACCGCCGAAGGCACCATGTACTCCGGCAGACGCGCGGCGACGAACTCCTTCACCGCCGTGCCGAGCCCGGCGG
>NZ_JBEORT010000219.1:0-1915 GCF_040302425.1 Streptomyces sp. NPDC126497 | reverse complement strand
CCTCACCCCACACGACCTCACGCAACGGCCGGTCGAGGTGCTCGTCCAGGCCCGCGCACACCGCGTCGAACGCCTCCGCGAACACCGGGAAACGCGCATACAGCTCACGGCCCATGCCCAGCCGCTGCGACCCCTGACCCGAGAACAGGAACGCGGTCGGACCGCCGTCCCGCGCGGTGCCGCGGAGGACGGCCGGGGACGACTCGCCGCGGGCGAGTGTCCGCAGCCCCTCAAGCAGGTCGTCACGGTCGGCACCGAGCACGACGGCGCGGGACTCCAGCAGGGCGCGGGAGGTGGCCAGTGTGTAGGCCGTGTCCAGCGGGTCCTGGTCCGGGCGGTCCGTGAGGTGGTCGAGGAGCCGTCGGGCCTGGGCGCGCAGCGCCTCGGGGGTCGCGGCGGACACCGTCCAGGGCAGCGGAGGCGTAGGGCGTTCGCCGTCGCCGTTCGACGGTCCCGGATCGGCGGCCGGGGTGGGCGCGGGGGCCTGCTCCAGGACGACGTGCGCGTTGGTGCCGCTGAGTCCGAACGCGGAGACACTCGCGCGACGCGGGTGCGGGGCGTCCGGCCACGGCCGCTCCTCGACGACCAGTTCCGCGTTGCCCTCGGTCCAGTCGACGTGCGGCGAGGGCCGGTCGACGTGCAGGGTCCGCGGCACGGAGCCGTGCTCCATGGCCATCACCATCTTGATCACACCGGCGACACCGGCGGCGGCCTGGGTGTGGCCGATGTTCGACTTGATCGAGCCGAGCAGCAGCGGCCGGTCGGCGGGCCGGTCCTGGCCGTAGGTGGCCAGCAGGGCCTGCGCCTCGATCGGATCGCCCAGGGTCGTGCCGGTGCCGTGCGCCTCGACGACGTCGACCTCGGAGGCGGCGACTCCCGCGGCCTCGAGCGCCTGCCGGATCACCCGCTGCTGCGAGGGTCCGTTGGGTGCCGTGAAGCCGTTGGAAGCGCCGTCCTGGTTGACGGCGGTGCCCCGGACGACCGCAAGGACGCGGTGCCCGTTGCGTACGGCGTCGGAGAGGCGCTCGACGAGGAGGACACCCACGCCCTCGGACCAGCCGACGCCGTCGGCCGCGCCCGCGAACGCCTTGCAGCGGCCGTCCACGGACAGCCCGCGCTGTCGGCTGAACTCGACGAACATGCCCGGGGTCGACATCACCGTGGCACCACCTGCCACCGCGAGCGAGCACTCGCCCGAGCGCAGCGCCTGTACCGCGAGGTGCAGGGCGACGAGGGAGGACGAGCAGGCGGTGTCGACGGTGACGGCCGGGCCTTCCCAGCCGTACGTGTACGACAGCCGGCCGGACACCACGCTGCCGCCCGCCGTGCCGGAGGGCGACACGTTGAGGGCGTAGTCGTGGTACATCACGCCGGCGAACACGCCGGTGCGGCTGCCCTTGAGCGAGGCCGGGTCGATGCCCGCGCGCTCGAGCGCCTCCCAGGAGGTCTCCAGGAGCAGTCGCTGCTGCGGGTCCATGTACAGGGCCTCGCGCGGCGAGATGCCGAAGAATCCGGGGTCGAACTGGGCGGCGTCGTAGAGGAAGCTGCCCCGCCGGGTGTAGCTCTTGCCTTCCGCGCCGGGCTCCGGGTCGTACAGGCCCTCCAGGTCCCAGCCGCGGTCGTCCGGCATGTCGGAGACGGTGTCGACGCCGTCGGCGACCAGTCGCCACAGGTCCTCGGGCGAGGTCACCCCGCCCGGGTAACGGCAGGCCATGCCGATGATCGCGATCGGCTCGTCGTCGGCTTGCTTCGCACTGACGGCCGTTCGCGTGGATGCGGTGGTCCGCGGGGCCGGGCCCGCGAGCTTCTCCTCGATGTGTTCGGTGACGGCGAGGGCGTTGGGGTGGTCGAAGACGAGGGTGGCGGGGAGCCCGAGTCCGGTGAGCCGGTTGAGCTGGTTGCGCAGTTCGGTCGC
>NZ_JBEORT010000218.1:0-1936 GCF_040302425.1 Streptomyces sp. NPDC126497 | reverse complement strand
GGCCCACCCGCGCCCCCGCCGCCCGCGCACGGGGCGGGTGCGGTCAGCGGTCCGTGTCCAGGGGGTCCAGGTCCTCGTCCTCGTCCAGACCGGGGTCCAGTTCGTCCTCGAGGTCTTCCTCGTCGTCGAGGTCCTCGTCGTCGTCGAAGACCGCGCTGACGTCGAAGCGGCACACCACCTGCTGCGGGTCCACCTGCTCGAACGGCGCCTCCAGCCACTCGCCGGGTTCCGCGGGGTCGTCCGACGCCGTCACCCAGAGGGTGGAGTCGCCCTCCTCCAGTCCGAACTCCTTGTGCCGGGAGGCGATCTCGTCCGGCTCGAACTCGCCGAACAGCAGGCCGAGCGCGCCGTGCAGGGTGCCCGAGGTCTCCGCCCCCTCGTCGTCCGCCGCCTCGATCCGCTGGGCGTGCGCGCGCAGCCGCTGGGGTTCCACGACCGCGTAGTCACGGCGGATCAGCACGCTGATCGCGGCCGGCTCCTCGGGGCCGGTGTACGGCGGGGCCTCCTCCGCGCCGGGGATCTCGAAGGGGGTGACCTCGTCGTAGCGGTCGTAGAGCAGTTCGTCGTACGCCTCCGCGGCCGCGGCCAGCTGGTTGAACGCCTCGTAGACGGCCGGGTCGTCCTCCCCCGACCGGCGTTCGACCGCGGCCAGGTGGCGGTCGAGCGCGGTCTTGACCGCCTCGGCGGCGGCGCGTACCTCGGCAGCGGTGGACTGCGCAGCATCAGACATAGTGCAGACGCTATCCGTACCGGAGCCCGGACCGCACAATAGATGCGATGCCGGAATACGAATTTGCCGACGTGCACGTGCCGCGCGGGGTCTCCCGCAAGGAGACGGCACGTCTGCTGACGGACCACGCCGAGTACGGTCACTGGGAGTTGTACCGCCTCACGCTGATGCGTGACGGCAGTCGCAGGGTGCGGCTGCGGAGGCGGATCATCCGCCAGGTGCGCGCCACCTGGTGATCTGGGACGCCCGACCGGAATCACACGACGGAGCGGGCCCCGCGGTCGCGGGGCCCGCTCCGTGCGTCCGGTGTCACGCGGCGGCCCGCGCCCTGCGGTAGAGGACCGCGCCGGCGAGCAGCGCGCCCGCGCCGACCGGCAGCACGAGGCCCATCGGCAGCTCGCTGCCGGTCTGTGCGAGCTGTGCGTCGTGCCGGGGCTGGGTGAGGGGACGGGAGACCGGCTGGTCTTCGTGCGGGGAGCCTCCCGGGGTGGCCGGGGCGCCCGGCTCGTCGCCGGGGCCGTCCGGCCGCTCGGGACCGCCGGGGGCGGCGGGCTGTCCCGGGGTGTCGTGGCCGCCGCCGTTCGCGCACCCGTTGCCCCCGGTGGCGTTGCCGGCGCCGAGGACGTCGACGCTGTTGCCGCAGGCGTTCACCGGAACGTGGACCGGTACCTGGATGTGGTTGCCGGAGCCCACACCGGGCGAGTCACCGGCGTGTCCGCCGGCGTGCGCGCCGCCGTGGTCGCCGGAGTCGCCGTATCCGTCCGAGGGGGAGCCGCCGCCCTGGTTGGCGCAGGAGTTCCCCACGGACGGGTTGAGGAGGCCGACGACGTCGACCGTGTTCCCACAGACGTTGACCGGCACGTGCACCGGCGCCTGGACCGTGTTCCCGGAGAGCACTCCGGGTGAGCCGGCGGCACGGCCCGTCGCGCCGGAGTCGGCGTGGGCGGCCCCGCCCGCGGCGGCGAACACGCCCGTGGCGGCCGCCACCGTCATCAGGCCCTTGCGGGTAACCTGTCGCATTGCTGAAATCCCTGCCTTCGACCTGGTGCCGGGAACCTTCGTTCCGACGGATTCCCGGGTGTTCCGACGTTCGATGGGAGCGGTCGGGCCCCGAGGGCCAGGGGGCCCCCCCCGGGGCGGCCGCGGAAACCCACAACCGGCGGGGCCACGAGGGGGGGGGGCGGACGGACAATTTTTTTGATGAGT
>NZ_JBEORT010000217.1:0-1976 GCF_040302425.1 Streptomyces sp. NPDC126497 | reverse complement strand
CGGGGCCGCGCGCCGGACGTCCGGGCGGCGCGGCGGGGCGCGCCGGGTTGGCGCACGGGACCGGGGGTACCCGCGAGCCATGATGAACACCGCGTGGATGGAGACGGCCGACCTCGCCGCGGGCCGCGGTGCCCTCGGGACGGGACTCGTGGTGGCGGGTGTGGTGGTCGTGGCGCTGCTGATCGGCATGTTCGCCCTCGGCAGCCGCAAGGTGAGGAGCGGCGAGGGACGCCGGCCCCGCCCGGAGGAGCAGCCCCGGATGCCCGAGGGGGGCCCGGTCCGGGAGACACGGGAGCGGCGGGAGCCGGACGAGGTGCCCAGGAGCGACGAGCGCCTGCTGCCGCACGAACTGAAGGGCCACGGCAACGCCGCCGGCCGCACGAGCGCGTCGCAGGAGCGGCCCCGCTGGGACGAGGGCGGCAGCGGGGCGTTCGGCAGCGGCGGACCGGGCGGCCACTGACCGTCCCCCTCCCCGCCGGCCCGTCGACGGCGGGCCCGTGACGTCGCACCCAGGGAAGTGAGAAGCATGGCAGATCCCGCGCGCAACACCCTGCCGCTGCCCGACTACGACCATCTGCCCATCGGCGGCCTGGAGAGCAGGATCCGCTCGCTGTCCGCGGGCGAGGTCGAGGAGCTGCTGGCCTACGAGCGCTCGCACGCCGACCGGGTCCCGGCGACCCAGCTGCTGGCGGCCCGGCTGGAGCAGCTGAACGCGGGCGCCGAACCGACGTCCGGCGACCCCGGCGCGCTCCGTCCCGAACAGGGCGCCGGCCAGGCCGGGTCCCCGGTGTCGCCCGCCACCTCTCCGCAGCCTTCCAGCCCGCCGCCGCACGGCACCCCGGACCAGCGGGGCAAGCCGAAGGGCAACCGCACCTAGGCCGGGCCGGCCACCGCTCCCGGGGCGGGTCGTACGTCCGTCGATCGCTGCACGCGGTCGTGGGCGTACGGCCCGCCCTTTCGGCTTCTCCCGGGGCCGGAGTGCCCGAAGGGCACGCGTGCGAGGGGCACGCGTGCGAAGTGAGGCGGATCACAGCGCTTCGCTGCATCGTTTCGCCGGGTCATCAGTCTTTGTCTCAGGTGCAAGGGGTTGTTCGGACACGGGGCGGTGGGGATGGAGCGGTTTCGGGTGGACGGCTTCGACGAGTTCGTGGCCGCCCGCTGGTCGGCGCTGCTCCATGTCGCGCGTCTGCTCACCGGCGGCGACCGGCAGCGGGCCGAGGACCTCGTCCAGGAGGCTCTGGTGAAGCTGTGGTTCGTCTGGCCGAGGGTCGCCGAGCAGGCCCCGGAGGCGTACGTGCGCCAGGTGCTGGTGCGGATGGCGGCCCGTTCGGCCCGGCGGCGCTGGTGGGGGGAGCGCCCGGTGGGCGAACTGCCCGACCGGCCCGGACCGGGCGACGTGTCCTCGGCCGTCGCGGAGCGCTCGCGGCTGGAGGCCGCGCTGGCGCTGCTGCCGCCCCGGCAACGGGCCGCGGTGGTGCTGCGCTACTGCGAGGACCTGCCCGAGGGCCAGGTGGCGCAGGCACTCGGCTGCCCGGTGGGCACCGCGCGCTCCCACGCCTCACGCGGTGTGGCGCGGCTGCGGCGGATCCTGTCCGACTCCGTCAGGCCCGTGGGGTGAGGGGAGAAGCGATGGACGACTTCGAGCGTGAGCTGACGCGCATGATGCGCGACGCCCGGCAGCCGGCTCCCTTCCGGTCCGAGCAGCGGGAGCGGCTGTACCAGGGCATCCGGGTCCGCCGCCGGTCCCGGCTGCTGTGGCGGGCCGGCGGGTCGGCCCTCGCGGTGGCCGGGCTGAGCGTCGGGCTGGCCCTGCTGCCGAGCACGGGCTCCCGGTCCCTGCCCGCCGACCGCGGGCCGCAGTCGGCGACCGGTCCGGCGTCGCCCTCGCCGTCCCCGGCGCCGACGACGTCCGCCCCGAGCGTGTCGCGACCGCCGACGCACGCCTCCGGGACCACGGGCGCCGGCACCACGGCCCC
>NZ_JBEORT010000216.1:0-1985 GCF_040302425.1 Streptomyces sp. NPDC126497 | reverse complement strand
CCGGCTGCGCGCCCCGGCCGGCGAGCGGCCCCGGCCCGCCGCGCCGCGGATCGACCCCGGGCCGGCGGAGCGGCCCGCCCGGGTGCTGCCCGGCGTCGTGGGGGTGCTCGCCGGGGTGTGCGGGGCGGCCGGCTGCGTGGCCACCTCGTGGTGGTCGGGCGTGCTGCCGCCGCAGGTGGTCCAGGTGCTCGGACCGGCCGGCGCGGCGGGGCTCGGCCCCGCGCAGTGGGCGGCCTACGCGGGGGCCGGGGCGCTCGGGCTGTTCGGGTTCGGCGGGCTGGCCCGCGGGCGGACCGGACGGGCCTGGGTGCTCGGGCTGTTCGGCCGCTACCGGGGGACCGTCCGGCGGACCGGTCTGATGTGGGTCAACCCGCTGCTGCTGCGCCGCAGGGTCGACGTGCGGCTGCGGCACTGGCGCGGCGAGCCGCTGCCGGCGGCCGACCGCAGCGGGGTCGCGCTGCGGGTGACCGTCCTGGTGGTGTGGCGGGTGCGGGACACCGCGCGGGCGACGCTGGGCGTCGAGGACCACGAGGCGTACCTGCGCGCGTGCGTGGAGGCGGCGCTGGTGCGGGTGCCGGTGGCGGCGCCGGGCGCGGGCAGGGGCGCGGTGGAGGCGGCGCAGGACGCGCTGACCCGGCTGGTGGCGGCGGACACCGCGCCGGTGGGGGTGGAGGTGTTCTCGGTGCGGCCGGTCCGGGTGGAGTACGCGCCCGAGGTGGCCGCCGCGATGCACCGGCGCCGGATCGCCGCGCTGGACGCCCAGCACCGGGCGAGCGTGCTGGGCTCGGTGGTGGATTCGGTGGAGGACACGGTGACCCGGCTGACCATGCGGGGGCTGGTGGAACTGGACGACTACGAACGCAAGGTGCTGGTGAAGGACCTGACGGTGGCGTTCTGCGCGGGACGGGGGGAGCCCGGGCCGTGAGCGGCGGGCCCCTGGGGGCGGAGCACCGGACGACGGGCCGTGGACGGCCGGGAAGAGCCCCTGCGATTGGTATGGACATGTTCAATTCGCGCCCATAATCTGAACTTGGTCTAGACCTACCTGTACGGCTCAGTGAAATCCCCCACGTTCACCAGGAGCGGCAGCATGCGCACACGGACCACGATGTACGCGGCCGCGGTGGGACTGGCGACGACCGGAGCGCTCGTGCTCTCCTCCGGCGGCGCCAGCGGCCACGGCTACACCGACCTGCCGGTCAGCCGGCAGAAGCTCTGCCAGAACGGCTCGGTGACCAACTGCGGATCCATCCAGTGGGAGCCGCAGAGCGTCGAGGGCCCGAAGGGCTTCCCCGCCTCCGGCCCCGCCGACGGACGGCTCTGCTCGGCGGGCAACACGCGGTTCTCCCAGCTCGACGGCCCGAAGACCCCCTCGGGCGGGGCCTGGCCCACGACCCGCGTCTCGGGCGGCCAGAACTACACCTTCCGGTGGCAGTTCACGGCCATGCACGCCACCACCGACTTCAGGTACTACGTCACCAAGCCGGGCTGGAACCAGAACCACGCCCTGGCCCGCTCCGACCTCAACCTCACACCGTTCCTGACGGTGCCCTACAACGGCCAGCGCCCGCCGCAGACCCTCTCGCACAGCGGCCGGCTGCCGTCCGGGCTCAGCGGACACCACGTGATCCTCGCGGTGTGGACGGTCCACGACACGGGCAACGCGTTCTACGCCTGCTCGGACGTGACGTTCTGAGCCCCGCCCCGTCGCAGGGGTGACACGGGCGGAACAACGCACAAGGGCCTCTCGCTCCCACGAGAGGCCCTTCGGTGTGCGCCGCCAGGGACTCGAACCCCGGACCCGCTGATTAAGAGTCAGCTGCTCTAACCAACTGAGCTAGCGGCGCATGACTCCCGCCGTCCGCTTCCGCGGTCGGCGACGAGGAAAATACTACCCGGTCCACCGGGGTGCTCCGGACCACCGCCCGGGGCGCCGGCGACGGCGACCCCGGGGCCGCGCCGCGGTCGGGCGTGCCGGCGGCCCG
>NZ_JBEORT010000215.1:0-2061 GCF_040302425.1 Streptomyces sp. NPDC126497 | reverse complement strand
GCTCGCCCGGGCCGTCGCCGCGCACCGGCTGGACGCCGGGCAGCTGCGCCGGGCCGCCGACGCGGCGGTGCGCACGGCCGCCCTCGACGGCCGTCCCGTCGGACCGGACGACCTGCGCGTCGCCGTCCGCGCCCAGAACGGTGCGGGGCTGGACCGGCTCGCCCGGCGGGTGGAGCCGGGCGTCGGGTGGGACGACCTGGTGCTGCCGCCCGCCACCCACCGGCGGCTGCGGGAACTCGCGCTGCGCGCCCGCCACCGCGAGCAGGTGCTCGGACAGTGGGGGATGCGGCCCGGCGGCGGCCGGGGGCGCGGCGTCATCGCGCTGTTCGCCGGCGAGTCGGGCACCGGCAAGACCATGTCCGCCGAGGTCGTCGCCGCGGACCTCGGCATGGACCTGTACGTGGTGGACCTGTCCACCGTGGTGGACAAGTACATCGGGGAGACCGAGAAGAACCTGGAGCGCATCTTCACCGAGGCGTCGGCGGTCAACGCGGTGCTGCTCTTCGACGAGGCCGACGCGATCTTCGGCAGGCGTTCGGAGGTGAAGGACGCGCACGACCGGCACGCCAACATCGAGTCGGCGTACCTGCTCCAGCGCATGGAGTCGTTCGACGGGATCGCGGTGCTGACCACCAACCTGCGGGCCAACCTGGACGAGGCGTTCACCCGCCGCCTGGACGTGGTCGCGGACTTCCCGGTGCCGGACACCGGCCAGCGCCTCGCCCTGTGGGACCGCTGCCTGGGCGACCGGCTGCCCCGGGCCGACGACCTCGACCTCGCCTTCTGCGCGGACCGCTTCGAACTGGCCGGCGGCTCGATCCGGGCCTGCGCGGTCACCGCGGCCTACCTCGCCGCGGAGGCCGACGGCCCGCTCACCATGCGGCACCTGGTCACGGCGATCGCCCAGGAGTACCGCAAGCTCGGACGCCTGGTCCTGGAGAGCGAGTTCGGCGCCCACCTGGCGGACGCCGTGAGCGTGTGAGGCGCCGGTCCCGTCAGAGACTGGCGGTCTTGAGGATGTGGGTGGCGACCAGCTGGAACTTCCGCAGCTGGGCCTCGATCTCGGTGGCGTAGTCCGGGGCATTGACGGTGACGGGGTGGTCGGTGTCGTTGGCGCGGTAGTACGCGGTGATCTGCCGGTCCCCGGCGAACCTCAGCGCGACGCCCTCCGGCCATCCCCGGTCCATCAGGAGGGGCGCGTACGGTTCGAACCACCGGGGAAGCACCAGGGAGGTGAACCCGCCCGGCCCGGGCGGGATCCGGTCGGACGGCACGTCGGACTCGTAGGACTCCAGACCCGGTCCCCTGATGGCGATGTCGGCCCCCGGGCCGCCGATGATCGCCATCGCCGTGTTCTGGGTCCGGTCCTGGAGCAGTGACCGGTACTGGGCCACCGTGTCCGCGTGGGCACCCGCGAGCTTGTTGTTCAGCACGGCCGAGACCAGCATGCGGAACATGCCCTCGTCGCCCGCGGCGTCCTTGCGGAGCCCGGCGAGCTCCGCCTCGCTCAACCCGGCACCGGGAACGGCCCCGGCCATCTCGGCGAGGATCACGTCCTCGTCCACGGGACGCTCCATGGCCACGCTGAAGCTGCCCCGGTCGGGTGCCGTCAGCGACTCGTCCACCACGCCCCGGACGTCCGCGTCGGAACCGCCCGCGCGCATGTCGAGCACGTTCACCGCCAACGCGGTCCTGTTGCCCTCGTCGTTCGAACCGGTGAAGGTCATCCCCTGCCCGGACAGGGTCCTGCGCCCCAGGATCCCGCTGCTGTTGATGGAGTGGACCAGGTCGATCATCGCCGCGATGCGCCCGACCTCGAGGACGAGCTCCTCGCCGTCCTTCACCCGCAGGGGCACGTCGGCAGTCAGCCGCGGCGCGTAGCGCAGCACCTGCCGACCGGTGTCCGTGACGAGGTAGTCCAGTCCGGCGTCCTTGACGAAGCGGGCCGGATCGGCCACTTCCGCGCCGTCGACGAGGACCGCCCGCTGGACCGCCGCCTCCCCGCCGGCGCCGACGCCGGCGGGGTGTTCCGCGGCGTCGACGGCGCGCGCCGGGGCCGGG
>NZ_JBEORT010000214.1:0-2313 GCF_040302425.1 Streptomyces sp. NPDC126497 | reverse complement strand
GCCACCAGGCCGACCAGCACGTTCGCCACGATTTCCATGAGCAGTGAGCCCTCCCCTTCTTGGACAGGTGTCCAAGATAGCTGGACACCTGTCCAAGAAATCACCGGGTTCCGCCACCCGGTCAAGAAGCCCAGGGGCAGTGAACTCGCCGAGCATGGAAAGGCGTTCAACGCCGTGATCCGAGGCGTCCACGCCGTCGCCGAACGCGCCGACGCCCTGCTGAAGGTCACCTTCAAGGCCCTGCGCCGGGTCAGTCTCGACCCCGCGGCCATCACCCGGATCGCCCGCGCCGCCCTCGTCCTGCTCCAGCTCGAACACGGCCGCACCGCCTGAACGAAGATCACAACACGTCGCGAAGCGTTACCGAGAGGAGTTCAGTGGCCGGGTATGTCTCGCATGTTAGCTTTTGAGCGTGCCGCCGAACTCCTCCGGGAGCAAGTCGGCCTGCGCGGCACCACTCTTGAGCAGGCCAATGATGGCATCGGCGACGTTCTTGGGTGAGTGTGGCACCAACCCGCTGGCGGTTTCCATCCGACGTGCCCCTTCGATGTCACCGCGGACCGTTCCGACGAACTCGGTCTCGGTGATCGAGGGGAACATCATCGACACGGTGATGCCTTCGCCTGCGAGCTCCGCGCGGGCGATGGCCGTGAGCTTTTGCAGGGCGGCCTTGGAAGCGGAGTACGCGCCGGACCCGGGCAGCGTGGACCAGACAATTCCAGAGCCCACGTTTACGATGGCTCCGGCTGCCTGCTTACGCATGTGCGGAAGGACCGCCTGCGTCATCGTCAAGGGTGCGACGAGGTTGAGCTCGAGGATGCTTCGGAAGTCGTCGAGATCGATAGCGTCGATGCCGGCCTGGAGCCCTTGCCCTGCGCTGTTCACGAGGGCGTCGATTTGTCCAAACTTCTGGATCGTTGCTTGCACGGCTTTCTGGACTTGCGTCCGGTCGGTCACGTCACAGGGAACAGCTATGGCTGCGGACTGGCCGAGTTCCAGGGCGAGCCGCCGGATGTGCTCCTCGCGGCGGGCGATGAGCGCTACCCGCGCGCCGGCCTCGGAAGCGGCCCGTGCAGTAGCAGCTCCGATGCCCGATGACGCTCCAGTCACGAGCACTACGGATCCGTTGATGTCCATGGGAAGTATCCTCATGTGCGAGTAGGGAATGGCTGCATGCAGCGCGGTCGCGATCTGCAGCCGAGCGACCGTCATCCCTTGTATCCTATCAGGTGATAGCTGTTACTTGATAGGAGTACCTCGCGTCATGAGAGATGATGTCCACGCATCGAGCTTGCATGAGCTGGCCGACCTGATCTTCGCTGTGAGTCGGCAGCTGCGACCCCCGACTGACCCTGCCTTCGAGCCGTGCACGCCGATTGAGATCAGTGTCATGCGGTTCATCAATCGCAACCCTGGCGCCTCTGCCCGGGCGGCGGCGGAAGCAGCGCTGCTTCCATCGAGCAACTTCAGCCGCGTACTGCGTGGCTTGGAGAAGCGAGGCCTTGTGAACCGCGTCACGGACGACCGCAACGCTCGAGGTGTGCGCCTGTACCCCACCGAGAAGGCCAACCAGAATCTCCAGTGCCTACGCGAAAATTGGGACCGAACTCTTCGCGGCATCGTCGATGACCCCGCTACGATCAAGATCGTCAACGCCACGCTGCGGCGAATCGAGGACGAACTCGTAGCTCGGCACAGCAAAGACGGCTCCCAATCCGCTTTCTGACTGGGCGTTTGGTCCTGTACCGTCGCATCTTCTTCAGGCATGGCTGGCCTTATGGTCCAAAGCCTCCGGCCCGGCTGACCCTACTCGTTCGTCACTACTCTGGAGTCGGGGCGGACCTCGTGGCGTCAGATTCTGGATGCCAGGAGGCTGGGGCCGGCCGACGACGTCGCCGAGGTCACTGAGGCCCAGGTCCGTCATGTGCCGACGACGCCGAACTGGCCGTCCTCGCCGTGGAGCCGTACCGACACACTGCGGAGCACGTTCGGGCCGACGTCCAGTGAGTCCACCACCCGGGTGCTGGCGTCATCGCGGTCAGCCGAGTCCGGTGACCCTGGCAAGGATTGCCTCGGCCCGCAGGAGTACAGGCCGGTCGATCATCTCCCCGGCATATGACGTCGCGGATCCGTCCTGGCCGGCCCGGAGAACGGACCGGGCCCAGGTGGCCGAGCAGGGCGACGGGGTGAACGCGTCGTTGACGGTGGTGACCTGGCGGGGCGCTGTCACGTTGTTGGGTGGGTAGCTGTCTGATGGTGCGTCGTGGTGTGGTGGAGCCGGTTCCGGGTGCTCAGGCCGTGGTGGGGAGGCCG
>NZ_JBEORT010000213.1:0-2469 GCF_040302425.1 Streptomyces sp. NPDC126497 | reverse complement strand
CCCGGCACGCCGGGCGGCCCGGGTGTCCGGTCACGGTGGACGGACGGAAGGAGGCCGGCTGGTGCCGGTGACCGGGTTCCGCGCGCGGGACGGGGCCGACGCCACGGCGCCGGGGCGCGCGTCCGAAGCGCTGGTGCTGCTGTGCTCGGTCGGCGCGGCCGTGGCGACGGTGGCCCAGCCCTTCGCCCTCGGCCGCACACTGGATCTGCTCCTGCGCGACGGCGACGGCGGCGCCGCGGGACGCTGGCTGGCGCTGAGCGCCGCGCTGCTCCTCGGCGAGCTGCTGCTCGACAGCCTCACCTCCCTGTTCACCGGCCGCTGCAACGCCGTGTGGACGGCGTCCCTGCGCTCCCGCGCCTTCGACGGTCTGCTGCGCGCCGTACCGGACCGCGCACGGTCCTTCACCCCGGGGGACGTCGGGACCCGCCTGACCCTCAACGCCGCCGACGCGGGCGGCGCCCCGGCGGCCCGGGCGGCGCTGGCCGCGTCGATGGTCACGCCGCTGGGCGCGCTCGCGGCGCTGGCCGTCGTCGACGTGTGGGTGGCGGCCTGTGTGCTGGCCGGACTGCCCGCTCTGGCGCTGGTGCTGCGGACCTTCGCCCGCGACACCGGCGCCTCGGTGGCCGCCTACCAGAGCGCGCAGTCGCAGATCGCGTCCCGGCTGCTGGAGGCCCTGGAGGGCGCGGCGACGATCACCGCCGCGGGAACCGGGGCCCGCGAACGGGCGCGCGTGCTGGAACCGCTGACGCAGCTCGCCGCCCTGGGCCGGCACATGTGGGCGCTGCACGGACGGGCCCTGGGCCGAAGCGGCGTCCTGGTCCCCCTGCTCGTCCTGGCCGCCACGGCCGTCGGCGGCCTGCGCCTCGCGGCGGGCGCCCTGAGCGTGGGCGAGCTGCTCGCCGTGTGCCGGTACGCGCAGCTCACGGCCGGCGTCGGCGGCGCCGCGTCCCTGCTGGGCGCGGTGGTGCGGGGCCGCGAGGCGCGGAACCGGACCCTGGCGCTGACCGGCGTGCCCGCGCTGGTCCACGGGACGCGGCGGCTTCTGCCGGCCGGACCCGGCGAACTCGAGCTGCGCGGCGTGCGGGTGGTGCGCGACGGCAGGCAGGTCCTGCGCGCCGACGGCGTGCGGGTGCCGGGCGGCGCCACCGCCGCGGTGGTCGGCCGCAGCGGAGCGGGGAAGTCCGTCCTGGCCGCCGTGGCGGGGCGGCTGACCGACCCCGACGAGGGACAGGTGCTGCTGGACGGCGTCCCCCTCGACCGGCTGACCCGGGAGGCGCTGCGCACCGAGGTCGCCTACGCCTTCGAGCGCCCGGCGCCGGCCGAGGGCACGATCGCCGAGGTGGTCGCCTCCGGCCCCCGCGAGGTGTCGCCCGAGCAGGTCAGGGAGGCCTGCCGGGCCGCGGGCGCCGACGGCTTCGTCCGCCGGCTGCCGAGCGGTTACGACACCCCGCTGTCCGCGGCGCCGCTCTCGGGCGGCGAGCACCAGCGCCTCGGGCTCGCCCGGGCGTTCGCGCACGCCGGACGGCTGCTGATCATGGACGACGCGACGTCCAGCCTGGACACCGCCACGGAGCACGAGGTGGACCGGGCGCTGCGCCACTCGGTGCGGCCCGGGACCAGGCTGGTCGTGGCGCACCGCCCGTCGGTGGCGGCCCGGGCGGATCTGGTGATCTGGCTGGAGGACGGGGGAGTGCGGGCCGTCGCGCCCCATCACGAGCTGTGGGGGACGGCCGACTACCGGGCCGTCTTCGGGGCCGCGGCACCGGATGCGAGCACCGCGCGCCGGGCCGAACCCGAGGAGGCGCGGCCGTGACGCGCGTCGCGGACGAGGCCGCGCGGGGCACGGACGACGGCTCCGGGGCGCTGCGCCGCATCGCGCCGCCCGCCCGCCGTTTCCTCGCCCGCCGCACCGGGGTGCTGGCGCGGCTCGGGCTCTGGTCGCTGGTCGAGACCGGGCAGGCGTTCCTCGTCGGCTACGGCGTCGCCCGGGCCGTCGACCGGGGGTTCCTCGCCGGTGACGTGCGCCGGGGGCTGCTGTGGCTCGCGGTCGCGCTGGTCGCCGTGGCGTTCGGCGCCCCGGTGGTCCGGGGCGTGTTCACCCAGCTGGCCGGGCTGACGGAGCCGCTGCGCGACGGTCTGGTGCGACGTGCGGTCGACCGGTCCCTGGCCCGGGCCGTCCAGGGCGGGTCCGGCGGGACGGACCGGGCGGCCGTCTCCCGGCTGACGAACCAGGTCGAGATCGCCCGGGACAGCTTCGCCGGCCTCGTCCTGACCCTGCGCTCCTTCGTCTTCACCGCCGCCGGGGCGCTGCTGGGGCTGCTGTCGCTGAACCCCGCCCTCCTCGTGGTGGTGCTGCCGCCGCTGACCGGCGGCCTGGTGCTGTTCCTGGCGACGCTGCGGCCCATGGCGGCGGCCCAGCGGCGCGCCCTGGCGGCGGACGAGGCGCTGGGCGACCACGCGGCCCGGTCG
>NZ_JBEORT010000212.1:0-2474 GCF_040302425.1 Streptomyces sp. NPDC126497 | reverse complement strand
CACCCTCCGCGCGGAGGGTGCCGCGGTGCCGCCGCTCCGGGTGTCACAGACCGGTGACCCTGCCGCTCGCCGAGATCTCGTAGACGAGGGTGACGGTGCGCCGGCCGCCCGGGGCCAGCGGGACGTTCCAGCGGACGACACCGTCCTCGTCGATGGCGTCGGGCGCGGGGGAGCAGCCGTCCCGGCGCAGGCGCACCTCCACCGCCGAGACCTCGGAGACCGGGATGCGCTCCCGGACGACGACCACCCTGTCGTCGTCCTCACCGGGGGCGGAGAACCTGGACAGGTGCAGCCGGACGGTCCGGGTGAGCACGGTCCGCTGGGTGATCCCGGCGGTCTCGCGGGTCTCCTCGGCCTCCCGCAGGACCCGGTGGTCGTCCCGGCTGCCGAAGGCCACCTCGAGGGGGGCGCCGGGGGCGGTGAAGTCCAGGGTGCCGCGTCCGGTGAACCCGCTGCCGCGGACCAGGTCGACCGGCCCGGCGAGCAGCGCGTGGCCGGACAGGTTGTCGCCCCGCACCACCTGGCCGACCAGGGGCGACAGCTCGGGCGAGCAGGCGTACTCGCTCCTCGCGGGCGAGGTGAAGGAGGAGAGCGGAACCCGGTGGGCGCGGCCGTCCGCCGGCACGGAGACCGGCGCGGGGGAGTGGAGCACGCGTACCTCCCCGCCGTCGTCCACGCCCGGCAGGCCGGGCACGGGCACGGGACCCAGGTCCGTGATCTCCTCCTCGCGCAGGCCGACGTGGACGGTGCGGCGCTCCGCGGCGGAGCGGTCCTGGAGCGTCAGCCGGTCCTCGCCGAGCCGGGGCGGTTCCGCGGCACGCGCGGAGCGGGCCGTCGACAAGGTCAGCCGTACGTCCGACCAGTCCTCGCCGGTGCGCTGCCAGACGACCGCGTCGGTGTCCAGCGTGAGCGAATCGCCGTCGAGCACGGCCCGGTAGGCGGGCCGCCACACCGCGCACGGCGTGAGATGGCTCAGACGAAGCCCGGCCCGCCCGGCGGCCGAGGCGTGCACGGTCAGCTCGATGTGGCCGACCAGCTCGGCGGGCTCGGTCTCGGAGAGCTCCATGAGCCGCCGGGTCTCGGAGAGTTCGGCGACGACACCGGTCAACTCGGCCTCCACCGCGCGCAGCCGCTCGCCGTGGGAATCGCGTTCGCCGTCCACCCGGTCCAGTTCCCGGGTCCAGCGGCCCCTCTCCGCCTCTCCAAAACCGGCGCCCTCGCCGATCTCCCGCAGCAGATCGGCGGCGAGACGGCCGAGCAGGTCGAGGCGGACACGCAGCCGGTCGCACCGCTGTTCCAGGACCGTCCGCTCCTCCTCCAGGGCCGTCACCCGCCGGCGCAGCGCGGAGTCGTCGTCGGCGGGCCGCGGCCCGCGCGGCGTCCAGCTCCGGACGATCCGCACATCGAGCACGGTCGCCGGGTGACCGGAGGTCAGTTCGGCGTGGAGGGTGCGGTCGACGGCCAGCGCGCCGACCGGTCCCAGACGCAGCCGCTGGGTGCCGGCCTCCAGGTCGAGCACGGCGGTGCGCTCGACGTGGGCACGGTCCTCCGTGCAGGTGACGGCGGTGACGGGGAGGGGGATGGGCCGCGATGACGTAGACATGGCTGTGTCAGCTCCTGCGATTGCCGCCGGTGAGGGCCTTGCCGGCCGGGATCCGGATCTCGTAGCCGCCGTCGAGCGCGGCGGTGCCTCCGGCGGGCAGCTCGATCCGCCACAGACGGGTGCCCGGCGCGTGGTGCTCCGGGCCCGTGTCACCCCCGGGCGCCGTCCAGTCGGCCCGCTCCTCGATCCGGACGTCCGGGTCGGAGGTGACGGGCACGCGCTCGCGCACCTCCACGGAGACGGGCACCGGGAGCCGGTTGGCCAGCTCCACGTGAACGCGGTGGTCGAGCACGGTGACGTTGTTGCGCAGGCCCGTGGTCGACTCGTGCAGATTCACCCGGCGGGTGACCCCGAGGGCCTCGGCCGGTCCGAGCCCCACCCGGCACACCCCGCCGGGGGCGAGCGTGGGCAGGGCGGCGGTCAGCAGGAAGTCCTCGTCCACGGTGACCTCCACCGGGCCGGCCAGCAGCGCCTGACCGGTGGCGTTGGAGAGCACCAGCGTCGTGTACACGGTCCGTTCCACGGACGGCACGCAGATGTACTCGGTCCTGAGCCCGACGGGGATCTCGCCGACGGTGACGGTGTGCCAGGTGCCGTCCGAGGGGATGTCGGCGGGCGCGGCGGCGTCGAAGCGGTGGTCGAAGGAACCCGCCGACTCGCGGGGCCGCACGGCGCACCCGGGAAGGGGCAGCGCGGTCACCGCCTCGGCGCGGCGGCGGTGCTCGACGGTCACCGGGTCGAAGCCGCCCCCGGGGAACAGCCGGCCCCGGCGTCCCTCCGGTTCGTCCGGGCCGCACAGGACGAGCGCGGAGTAGTCGAGCTCGGCGCCGTCCGGCTGCGGCGGACCGGCCACGGGCGCCGGCGGCGCGGC
>NZ_JBEORT010000211.1:0-2483 GCF_040302425.1 Streptomyces sp. NPDC126497 | reverse complement strand
GAGATCCGCACCACCCCGAACTACGGCTCCGCCGTGGACCCGGTGAAGTTCCTGCGCGCCAACGGCGTCACCGTCTGACCCACCGCGCACCCGGCGCCTAGGCGCTCCCGGCCCCCCGGTGGGCCTGGGTGATCAGATCGATGGCGACCTCGAGGACGGCCTTGCGCTTCTCCTCGGGGTCGCTCTCGACGTCCTGCAGGACGTGCATCCCCGCGTGCATGGTGAACAGGGCGCTGAGGCAGCGCACCTGGTCGACCAGGTCGGCGTCCGGGTCCATGAGGATGTCCCGCAGCCCGAGCATGCGGGTCTTGAACATCTCGCCGATGCGCAGCTCGCGGACCGTGGCCTGGTTCTCCTGCATGAAGCGGAAGAGCGGGGCCGCGCCCGCCAGCGCCGCGCTGTAGCGGCGGATGATCTCCTGCTTGGTCTCCAGCGAGTGCGGCTGCTCCCGCCCCCACTCGATCAGGTCCTCCAGCGGCCGCGAGAGGTCCTCGAAGATGCCGACGAGGATCTCTTCCTTCGTCTTGAAGTGGTAGTACAGCGCCGCCTTGGTGACGTCCAGGCGCTCGGCGATCTCGCGCAGTGAGGTCTTCTCGTAGCCCTGCTCGGCGAAGAGTTCGAGGGCCACGTCCTGGATGCGCTGGCGGGTGTTCCCGCGGCGCCGCTGTCTGGTGCCGTCCATGGTGCCGCCCATCCTCCTACTCGACCCCTCTTGACGAAAACTTACTTGACGACCGGCTAGTTGCGCGACTAGCTTCCCGGTGTAGTGAACTAGCCGGGCGGCAAGTAAGTAGCAGTGGTCACACGACCGTGGCCGGGGGAGAAGGAATCATGGCGGACACACCAGCGGCGGGGGCCGTGGAGACGGACACCGGCGCGCAGCCGAGGAGCGTGCGGGTGATCCTGCTCGCGCTCATGATCGCGATGATGCTCGCGATGCTCGACAACATGATCATCGGTACCGCGATGCCGACGATCGTGGGCGAGCTGGGCGGACTGGAGCACCTGTCCTGGGTGGTCACCGCCTACACCCTGGCCACCGCGGCCTCCACCCCGGTCTGGGGCAAGCTCGGCGACATGTACGGGCGCAAGGCCACGTTCCTGACGTCCATCGTCATCTTCCTGATCGGCTCCGCGCTCAGCGGCATGGCCCAGAACATGGGCGAGCTGATCGCCTTCCGCGCGGTGCAGGGACTGGGCGCCGGCGGTCTGATGGTCGGCGTCATGGCGATCATCGGCGACCTGATCCCGCCCCGGGAGCGCGGCAAGTACCAGGGCATGATGGCCGCCGTGATGGCGCTGGCGATGATCGGCGGCCCCCTGGTCGGCGGCACCATCACCGACAACTGGGGCTGGCGCTGGGCCTTCTACATCAACCTGCCGCTCGGCGCGGTCGCGCTGGCCGCCGTCGGCACCGTCCTGCACCTGCCGAGGAAGCGGGCCGAGGCCGGCATCGACTACCTCGGGGTCGCGCTGCTGACCGTCGGCATCACCGCCGTCGTGCTCGTCACCACCTGGGGCGGCACGGAGTACGCCTGGACCTCCACGCGGATCATGGAGCTGATCGCCCTCGGCGTCGCCTCCCTCGTCGGGTTCGTGTTCTGGCAGACCAGGGCCGCCGAGCCGGTGGTGCCGCTGCACATCTTCCGCAGCCGCAACTTCACGCTGATGTCCGTCATCGGCTTCATCACCGGCTTCGTGATGTTCGGCGCGACGCTCTTCCTGCCGCTCTACCAGCAGGCCGTGCAGGGCGCCTCCGCCACCAACTCCGGCCTGCTGCTCCTGCCGATGCTCGGCGCCATGCTGGTGACCTCGATGGTCGCGGGCCGGGTGACCACCGACACCGGCCGCTACAAGGTCTTCCCGGTGCTCGGCAGCGCGCTGATGATCACCGGCCTGTACCTGCTGTCCACGATGGACACGGGGACCTCGCGCCTCACCTCCGGTGTCTTCATGGCCGTGGTCGGCCTCGGCATGGGCTGCCTGATGCAGATCACCATGCTGGTCGCGCAGAACAGCGTGGAGATGAGGGACATGGGCGTGGCGTCCTCGTCCGCCACCCTGTTCCGCACCCTCGGCTCCTCCTTCGGCGTCGCGATCATGGGTGCGCTGTTCAACAACCGGGTCCAGGACGTCATGGCCGAGAAGGCCGGCGCGCTGGGCTCCGAGGTGACCGAGCAGTCCGCCCAGCTGGACGCCGCCAGCCTGGCGAAGCTGCCGGAGGCGGCCCGCGAGGCCTATCAGCACGCGGTGTCCTCGGGCACCCACTCGGCCTTCCTCCTGGGCGCGCTGATCGCGGTGGTCTCGCTCGCGGCGGCGGTGTTCGTGAAGGAGGTCCCGCTGAAGGGCGCGGGCCCCCGTGAGGGGGACACCGGCGACGGCGCCCCGGCCCCGGCGGCGGTCACCGAGCCCGTCTGACCGTTCCCGGGCGGCCCCGGGGCCCCGGCGGCACACCGGCCGCCGGCCCCGGCCGTTCCCCGTGC
>NZ_JBEORT010000210.1:0-2528 GCF_040302425.1 Streptomyces sp. NPDC126497 | reverse complement strand
AACCGCATCCCGCCCGGCGCCGAGCACATCACCCCGGAGATGCTGCCGCTGGTCGAGCTGGACGAGGCCGAGCTGGCGCATGTGGTCGGGCGGATCCCGGGCGGCGCGGCCAACATCGCCGACGTCTATCCGCTCGCCCCGCTGCAGGAGGGCCTGTTCTTCCACCATCTGCTGCAGGCCGATGGAGGCGGTGCGGATGCGTATGTGGTGCCGCGGGTGCTCCGCTTCGACTCGCGGGAACGGCTGGAGGCCTTCCTCGGCGCGTTGCAGCGGGTGGTGGACCGGCACGACATCTACCGCACCGCGATCGTGTGGGAGCAGCTGCGCGAACCGGTCCAGGTCGTGATCCGCCAGGCCGAACTCCCTGTCAACTCCGTCGAGTTGACTGTTGAGGGCTCTGCCGCGGTGGAGCAGCTGACTGCGGTGGTCGGCTCGAGGATGGACATCGGCCGTGCGCCGCTGATCGACGTGCACATCGCCGCGCAGCCGGGCGGGGACGGTGGATGGCTGGCGTTGCTGCGGATGCACCACCTGGTCCAGGACCACACCACCCAGGACGTGCTGCTCGAAGAGATGAGGGCGTTCCTGTCGGGGCGGGAGGAGTCCCTGCCCGAGCCGCTGCCCTTCCGCAACTTCGTGGCGCAGGCCCGGCTGGGTGTGACGCGCGAGGAGCACGAGCGCTACTTCACCGGCCTGCTCGGGGACGTGGAGGAGACCACCGCCCCCTACGGCCTGCTCGACGTGCACGGTGACGGCAGCGACGTCAAGCGCTCCCACCTGCGGGTGGAGGAGGAGCTCGGCCGGCGGGTACGTGACGTCGCCCGCTCACTCGGAGTGAGTCCGGCCAGCGTGTTCCACCTGGCGTGGGCGAGGGTGCTGGCCACGGTCAGCGGCCGTGACGACGTCGTCTTCGGCACCGTGCTGTTCGGGCGCATGAACGCCGGCGTGGGCGCGGACCGGGTGCCGGGATTGTTCATCAACACGCTGCCGGTCCGCGTCCGAGTGGATGCGGTCGGCGTCACCACCGCGCTGGAGGACGTGCGCAATCAGCTGGCGGAGCTGCTGGTGCACGAGCACGCCCCGCTGACCCTGGCACAGCAGGCCAGCAGGGTCCCGAACGGCAGCCCGCTGTTCACCTCACTGTTCAACTACCGGCACGGCAGGCGCCCGCAGGCGGCGCCCGCACCGGAAGCCGCCACCGCGCCCAGGGGCATCGTCACGGTCTCCATGCGCGAGGCGACGAACTACCCGGTGACCGTGGCGGTGGACGACCTGGAGTCCAGGTTCGGACTGACCGTGGACGCGGTGGGCCCGGTCGACGGGCAGGCCGTGTGCCGGCTGCTGCACACCTGCGTCGACAACCTCGTGACCGCGCTGGAGGACGACCCCCACGGCCTCCTGTCCACGGTGGACATCCTCGACACCACCGAACAGAACCGACTCCTCGAAGGCTGGAACGACACCACGGCGGAGCTGCCGGAGCAGGGTGTTCACACCTTGGTCGCCGAACAGGCGCGGCTGCGTCCGGACGCCGTGGCAGTGGAGTTCGGAGCCGTGCACCTCTCGTACCGGCAGCTCAACGCGCGAGCCAATCAGATCGCGCACGCGCTCATCGCGGCCGGTGTACGCAGGGGAGCACTGGTCGGAGTGTGCCTGGAGCGCGGACCTGATGCAGTGGCCGCGCTGCTGGGCGTCTGGAAGGCCGGCGCGGGTTACGTACCGCTGGACACGGACTACCCCTCCGCCAGGTTGGCGTCCATGATGCGTGATGCCGATGTCCAGGTCGTCGTGAGCCAGGGAGGACTGGCCGACCTCCTGACGGACTTCGATGGCGTGGTCGTACCGGTCGAGAGTGTCGATGAATCCTCCTTCCCGAGCGAGGATCCGACAGTGACCGTGGCCGCAGGTGACGCCGCCTACGTGATGTTCACGTCCGGATCGGCGGGGCTGCCCAAGGGCGTGATGGTGGAGCACCGTGCCGTGGTTCGGCTGGTGTGGGGGCAGCAGTACGCCGAGTTCAGCGAGCGGAGTGTGCACCTCCTGCTTGCGCCGCTGGCGTTCGACGCCTCGACCTTCGAGTTGTGGGGCACGCTGGTGCATGGCGGCCGCCTGGTGATCGCGCCTCCCGGCGCGGTCGGTTTGGCGGAACTCCGGTCGCTGATCTCCGAGAAGGGCATCCGCAACCTGTGGTTGACCGCTGCGCTCTTCAACACAGTCGTCGATGAGGACCCGAGTGCGCTGGCGGGACTGGCATGCGTGCTGGTCGGCGGCGAGGCGTTGTCGGCACGGCACGTGCGGGAAGCGCAGGCCGCGGTGCCCGGACTACAGGTGGTGAACGGGTACGGACCCACCGAGACCACCACGTTCGCCTGCACCTACGCCATCCCGGAACTGCCCGAGGACACGCAGTCCGTGCCGATCGGTTCTCCGATCGCGAATACGCGGGTGTATGTGCTGGATGGTGCGTTGCGTCCGGTGCCGGTGGGGGTTGCGGGGGAGTTGTATGTGGCGGGGGCGGGTCTGGCGCG
>NZ_JBEORT010000209.1:0-2647 GCF_040302425.1 Streptomyces sp. NPDC126497 | reverse complement strand
CCGCCGGGTCCGCACGCGCGCGTCCGGCGCCGGCGGGGTCCTCCCCCGCCGGGCTCGCGCGGCGGCCGGCCGGCCGGGGCGGCGGGGTCCGTGTCCCCGCGCGTCGGCGGCGAGCACGCACCCCGCGGCGGGCGGCGCGGACCGGAGCAGGAGCCGCCCCGGCACGGCGGGTCCGGGGGCCGGCCGTCGCCGGGCCACCCCGCAGCCGGGTGCGGGGGCCGGCCGCCGGGGCGGCGACGGGGAGGAGTGAAGGGCTGCGAAGCCGCGCTCATCGAGCCGGCGCCGGCCCTTCGGGGCGGAGCGGGCGTGGACGTGCCCCGGGACCGGGCGGTTCTGCTCACCGGGGTGGCGGAACGCCCCGCCGGACCGTGACGTCGTGCCGCACCGGTCCACCCCGCCGGACCGGGACGTCATGTCGCACCGGTCCGCCCGAAACCCGCCGGCGGCGACGGGCCCGCCCGGGGCGGAGCGGGTCCGGGGGGACGCCTCCCCGCGCACCGGCCGGCTCCTTCCCGCCGTGGCCGGGAAGCGGTCGGCGGGCTCCCGGCGGGCGTGTCCGACCGGATGGGACGCGCCGTCGCCGGGTGGCGGGAAGGGACGGGCGACCGAACCGCAGGACCGAAGTGGATCAGGTGGCGCCGCGGCCGGCGAAGGGAGTGTTTATCGTCAGGAAGACGACTATGATCGCCGCATGCCCTACGACCCGTCAGCCTTTCCGCCCTTCGCCGTCACCGTGGACCTGGTCGTGCTGACCGTGCGCCGCCACGCCCTGTGCGCGTTGGCGGTGCGCCGGGGCGAGGCGCCGTTCCAGGGGCGCTGGGCGCTCCCCGGCGGCTTCGTGCGGGCGGACGAGGACCTGGCGCAGGCCGCGGCCCGGGAACTGGCCGAGGAGACGGGGCTGCGGGTGCACGACCCCGCCGCTCCCGCCCAGGACAACGGCGCCCACCTGGAGCAGCTCGCCACGTACGGCGACCCCGAGCGCGACCCCCGGATGCGGGTCGTCAGCGTCGCCCACCTCGCCCTCGCCCCCGACCTGCCCGCACCCCGGGCGGGCGGGGACGCCAGCAACGCGCGCTGGGCGCCCGTGGGGGAGCTGCTGCGGCAGGACGGGCAGGGCGGGGACGGCGAGCCGGCGGCGCCGCTCGCCTTCGACCACGCCCGGATCCTGTCGGACGGGGTGGAACGCGCCCGCTCAAAGATCGAGTACTCGTCGCTGGCGACGGCCTTCTGCCCGCCCGAGTTCACCGTCGGTGAGCTGCGCCGGGTCTACGAGGCGGTCTGGGGTGTGGCGCTCGACCCGCGCAACTTCCACCGCAAGGTGACGGGTACGCCGGGCTTCCTGGTCCCCACCGGTGGCACGACCACCCGGCAGGGCGGTCGCCCCGCCCAGCTCTTCCGGGCCGGCGGGGCCACCCTGCTCAACCCCCCGATGCTGCGCCCCGAGGTCTGACGCGAGGCGGTCCGGCGCGGCCGACGGGCCCGGCGGGAAGGCGCCTTCCCCCTTCACCGACGGGCCGTGGGATGCCCGGAAAACCCGATATGGCGCGCTATCTTGCATCGGGTGATCCAGGCCATCGGACTGACCAGCAGCCCCCGCAAAGAGCTTCCGCCCGCCGTCGACGACGTCTCCCTCGAGGCGCACGCGGGCCGCGTCACCGCGTTGCTCGGAGCGCCGGGCGCCGGCAAGACGACGGCGCTCCGGCTCATGCTCGAACTCCAACGCGGCCGTGGCATCACCTACTTCAGAGGCCGCCCGCTGCACCGCATCCCCCACCCCGCCCACGAGGTCGGCGTGCTGCTCGGCGAGGTGCCGGGACACCCCGCCCGCACCGTCCGCGGACACCTGCGCATGCTGTGCGCCGCCGCGGGCGTCCCGGTGCGCCGGGCCGACGAAGTCCTCGAAGCAGCAGGGCTGGTGAGCCTGCGCGACGAACGCCTGGGCATCCTGTCCCGCGGCATGGACCGCCGGCTGGGGCTGGCCTGCGCGCTGCTGCCGGACCCGCACACGCTCGTGCTCGACGAGCCCGCGCGAGGTCTCTCCGCCGCCGAGAAGCACTGGCTGTACGGCACGCTCGAGGCGTACGCGGCCCAGGGCGGCACGGTGCTGTGCACGACGGCCGACCCCAAGGAGGCCGCGCGGATCGCGGACCACGTGGTCACGCTGGAGCGGGGAAGCGTCGTCGCCGACCAGGAGGCGGCGGACTTCGCGCGGACCCGGCTGCGCCCGCGCGTCGCCGTCCGCAGCCCGCACGCCGCCCGTCTCTCCGTCCTGCTCGCGCAGGAGGCCCGCGCCGCCCGGCGGTCCGTGGAGGTCGTGCACGAGGGCGGCAACCGCCTCTGCGTCTACGGCGGTACCTGCGCGGACGTCGGCGAGATCGCGTTCCGGCACGGCATCGTCGTGCACCAACTGGCGGACGAGGTCGGAGACATGGGTCCCGGCGCCAGGGAACCGGCGCGGCCGGACCCCGGCACCCCTCCGCCTGCGGACGACGCGGCACACGACCCGCGGCGTCCCGTCGCCGCCCCGTCGCACGGCCGGGCCGGCGCCCCGGCCGCCGAGTGCTCCCCCGCGGCCGCGTCCCCGCCCCGGGAGGAGCCGGACGGATCCGCCGCCGAGGGCACCCGGCCCGCCCCCGGGGCCCGCTCG
>NZ_JBEORT010000208.1:0-2885 GCF_040302425.1 Streptomyces sp. NPDC126497 | reverse complement strand
GGACGCGTCGTCGGCGCCCGTCCGCCGCGCACCGGCGCCGGCGCCCCGCGGCGGCTGCCGGCGCCCGGGAGGGGAACGGTCCCGCGCGCCGGGGTCGACCGCAACCGCCGGCGCACCCCCTGGACCAGGGTCGGCGCCGTGAACGTCGCGCCGTGCACGAAGCGCATGGCCGGGCCGAAACCGGACGCGGTCACCAGGCCCGCCAGGAACAGCCCGGGGCGCGAGGACTCGAAACCGTGGCCGAGCGCCGGGCTGCCGTCGGGCAGCACCGCCAGCGACCCGCGCAGCTCCGCGGAGAGCAGACCGAGCCGGTCACGGTGCGCCTTGAACCCGGTGGCGGCGATGACGTGCTCGGTCTCCAGGGAACGCCGGGAACCGTCCCGGCCGGCCAGGTCGAGGCGCAGCCCGCCCGGCACCGCGGCGGCCGCGGTGACCTCCCGGCCCGGCAGCAGGTCCACCGCACGCTCCACCCGGTCCCGCACCCACCACGCGCCCGCGGGACCCAGCGCCGTGGCCGCGATCCGCGACCGGGTCGCCTGCGGCAGCCACCGGTACAGGCCGGGGCGCTCGGCGTAGAACCAGTTCCGCCAGCCGGGACCCAGACCGCTGTGCGGCGAGCGGACCGACTGCCACCACGGACGCTCCCAGGGAGGCGGCACGTCGTTCCAGCGCAGCCGCTCCGCCCGCGCCACCACCCGCACCCGGGTGCCCTGCTCGGCGAGGAGCGCCGCCGTCTCCAGGGCCGCCTGACCGCCGCCGATCACCGTGACGTCCTTGCCCTGGAAGTGGCCCAGGTCGCTGTGGTGGCTGCTGTGCGTCACCAGCGTGGGGTGCAGTCCGCGCAGGGCCGCCGGCACCTCGACGAACGGCATCACCCCGACCGCCAGCGCCACCGTCCGCGCGTGCAGCGCCTGCCCGTCCTCGGTGAGGGCCGTGAAACCCTCGGGGCCGGACGTCACCCGGGTGACGGTGCGCTCGTCCACCTCCGGCACGGCGTTGCGGGCGAACCACAGACCGTACGAGGCGAACGCCTCCACCGGGATCGGATGCGCGTGACGCGCCGTCAGCCCCTGCTCGGCGCAGTACGCGTCCAGCCGCCAGCGCCCGCCCGGATCGGAGAGGTTGGACGCCCACGGTTCCGACTTCAGGAACATGCCGCCGGGCATGTGGTCCCGCCAGGACGCCATGGGCCGGCCGAACACCCGCAGGTCCAGTCCGGCGGCCGCGGCGTGGGAGGCGATCGACAGACCGTACGGACCCGCGCCCACCACCAGGAGGTCGTACATCATCAGCTGCTCGCTTTCTCGTCGTCGGACGGGGAGTTCGAAGAGGCCGGGGAGGCCGGGGAGGGGGCGGCCGCCCGGGGCGCCGGGCGCGGCGCCGGTACGGGGACCCGTACGCCCAGCCGCTGCCGCAGCCGGCCGGAGACATGGCGGGCCCACAGGGCCCACATCGCCCATCCGGGGCCGCGGTCGTCGCCGGCGTACCAGGCCAGTTCGCGTCCGCCGGGCGCCGTGCGCAGCGCGGCGAACGGCGCGTAGTTCTCCACCACGAACGACCGCCCGGCCACCGGATCCCCCTCCGGCAGCGGACGGCCGGTCAGATCCAGGTGCAGGGCGCGGACGACGTCCAGTCCCGCGCTGTCCGCGAACAGCCGGAACTGGGCGCCGGGGCGCGGGTTGAAGTCGAGGAGGTGGTAGCGGCCGGTCGTGCCGCAGCGGCGGAAGTCGAGGTCGAGGACGCCGCGGTAGCCGAGTGCGGCGGTGAGCCGTTCGGCGAGCGCCCGCACCTCGGGGTTGGGCGTCCAGCGGCCCACCGCGGTCAGTCCCGCGCCGCGCGGCCAGGACAGCTGCTTGCGGCCCGGGCCGCCGGCGCGCAGGGCGCCCGTGCGGTCGGCGTAGCCGTGGAAGAACCAGTCCCGGTCCTCGCCCGGCGGCAGGTACTCCTGGAGCAGCAGCGGGCTGCCCGCCTCCGCGGTGCGCGCGTGCAGCTCCCGGGCCTGCCGCGCGGAGTGCACCAGCTGGGTGCTGCGCAGTCCGCAGCCGGCCGGCAGCAGCCAGGGCCGGCTCCACTTCGCGACCAGCGGCAGCCCGAGCCGGCGGGCGTCGTCGGCGGCCCGCCGGGGGCTGTCCGGGACGAGCGTGCGCGGGTGCGGGACGTCCGCCGAGGCGCACACGGCGGCCAGTTCCGCCTTGTCGGCGACGCGTTCGGGCAGCGCGGCCGGCGCCCCGGGCAGCAGGTAGGAGGGCGCGAGGTCGCCTTGCAGCCGGCCCGCCGCGATCGCGGTCGCGTCGTCCAGCGGGACCAGCACGGCCGGGCGCCCCACCTCACCGGCCACCCGGCGCAGCACGGCGAGGATCCGCTCCGCGGACGCCCCCGGCGGCGGCGGGGCGTGCATGCGGTGGACATAGCGCGAACGACGGACGGGACTTCCCGTGGAATCGGCGACGAGGTGCACCTCCACCCCCGCCCTGCCGAGCGACCGCACGGCCCCCAGCGTTCCGTGGTGAAAGGGATTCGGATCGGTCCGCAGCAGCACGGCGGGGACACGGGTGTCGAGCAGCGACACGCATTCTCACTTTCCTCTGGTGCGGGCTCACCCGCACGGGCGATCCCGGCACTCGAAAGCCTCAGTGGCATTGGCGCCGTCGTGTCTCCTGTGCCTGAATTCATATGACTGTTCGTCAAAGGTGGGTAATTCGGGCAGAAGACGGACGTGAATGAGAAGAGGAGCAGCCAATGGCCCCACAGCACAGGCGGGTCCGGTCCCGCGGAACGGCCGTGGGCGCGGCGGTGGCGGTCGTCGTGTCCGCCGCCCTGGCGGCCGGCCCCGAGGCGGGGACGGCGCCGGCCGACGACTCCCGTCCGGCGGTACCGGCCCCGGG
>NZ_JBEORT010000207.1:0-2892 GCF_040302425.1 Streptomyces sp. NPDC126497 | reverse complement strand
CGGATCCGCCGTCCCCGGCTGCGCGGACGGGCCGGGCGAGTGAAGGCCACCGGGCCGCCGGCCCGCCGTCAGCGGACCCGGGCGCGCCCCATGGCCGCCTCCGGCCCCGCGCTCACTCGATTCCGCTGGGAGTGGGCTGCGGCGTACGGCCGGCCAGGACCTCCCGCAGCCGCTGCGTGCCCTGCTCGACGGCCGTCGAGGTGGCGTCGTGGTCGACGCCGCCGGTCCCGCCGTTGGTGACCGTGATCGCGTTCGCGCCGACCTGGACGACGGCCACGTCCAGGGTGACGGTCACGGGCTCGCCCCCGCTGTCGCCCTTCACCGTCACGGTCATCCCCTGCCTCGCGTCGCCCTCCTCGGGCAAGGACATCCCGACGACCCGGACGGTGCGGTCGCCGTCGTCACCGCCGGTCAGGGTGAACTGGTCACAGGTGTCGGGAAGCGACCGGAGCCACTTCATCGACTCGTCGAGGTCGGACTTCCGGTAGGCGGCGACCTGGTAGAGCAGCCGGGAGTCGCCCTCCTGGAACCCGTTGAGCGCCGACGCCCCGGACGGGCGTCCCAGCAGCGTCTCGTCGTACAGCGAGTCGATCAGCCGCCGGCACTCCGAGGCGTCGCTCTTCCCCTCGAGGAACGCGGCCACGTCGACCTGTCCGACCAGCAGGGAGTCCCGCCACTCCTGCGGGGTTTCGACCTGCTGCCAGTCGTCCTCGAGGTCCGCCTCGGTGATCAGCGCGTTCCGCGCGCCGGTCTCGCTGAGCTCCTGCGCGGGCGACGAGGTCGGGGACGAGGTCGGGGAGGACTGTGTGGACGTGGGTGACTCGGTCTGGGCCGCGAGGGCCTGCTCGACGGCCGCGGTGGCGGTCTTCGACCCGGCGGACGCGCTGTCGTCCGTGCCGGCGCAGGCCGCCGTGGTGAGCAGTGTCCCGGTGGCCAGGACGGTGGCCAGGACACGGGACGGTCGGACGATCGGGCGAGGGGTGGTCACGAGTGCCTCCTGAGGATGGGACGGGCGCCCGGCGCCGGCCTGCTCCGGGCGCTTCCTGCCCTTGCCCTCCCACCGCACCACCGGTCCGCCCGGGCGACCAGCGCAGCGGAGGCACACGGGTGAGAACCGCCCCGGCGACCGCACCTGCGTATCCGGGCAGGCATCGGGAAGAAGCGGTTCCGAGCGCGCTTCCCGACGTCCCCCCGAGGACGCTGATACGTTCCGTTCGCTACGGCATGACCTGGAAAGGAACCCAGCCACGTCCCCCACCGACAGCGATCCCACGTCCTCCTCCGCAGCGGTCAGGCGCCACCCGGCTCTGTTCCGTGCCGTCCGGCGCCGGCGGAATCCGCCGCTGCGCCGGACGGACATCACGGTGACGGACGAGCGGGCGGTCAAACGCGCGGTGAAGGCCGCCTCGCTCGGCAACGCCATGGAGTGGTTCGACTTCGGCATCTACGCGTATCTGGCCGGCACCATCGGCCGGGTCTTCTTCCCCTCCGGGAGCGACACCGCGCAGCTGCTGTCCTCCTTCGCCACCTTCGCCGTCGCCTTCCTGGTGCGCCCGCTCGGCGGCATGGTCTTCGGACCGATGGGCGACAAGGTCGGTCGCAAGAAGGTCCTCGCGCTGACGATGATCCTGATGGCGATCGGCACCGCCGCGATCGGCATGCTCCCGACGTACGCGGCCGTCGGCTTCTGGTCGCCGTTGCTGCTGATCCTCTTCCGGCTGCTCCAGGGCTTCTCCACCGGGGGCGAGTACGGCGGCGCCTCCACCTTCATCGCGGAGTACGCCCCGGACAAGCGGCGCGGCTACTTCGGCAGCTTCCTGGAGCTGGGCACGCTGGCCGGGTACACCGGAGCGGCGGGCCTGGTGACGGCGCTCACCGCCTGGCTCGGCAGCGACGCCATGGACGCCTGGGGCTGGCGCATCCCGTTCCTGGTCGCGGGGCCGCTGGGCGTCGTCGGCATCTACCTGCGGCTGAAGCTGGACGACACACCGGCGTACCTGAAGCTGGAGGAGGGCAACGTCCACGTCACCGAGGCCGCGAACTCGGTGGAGACCGCCGCCCGGGGCGGCCTCGCCAAGATCTTCCGGCAGCACTGGCGGACGCTGCTGCTGTGCGTCGCCCTGGTCGGCGCCTACAACGTCACCGACTACATGCTGCTGTCGTACATGCCGACGTACCTGTCGGACGAGCTGCACTACAGCGAGAGCCACGGTCTGCTGATCCTGGTGGCCACCATGGTGGTGCTGATGCTGATCATCAACCAGGTGGGCCGGCTGAACGACCGGTTCGGCCGCAAGCCGTTGCTGATGACCGGCATGCTGGGCTTCTTCGTCCTGTCCGCCCCGGCGTTCCTGCTGGTGCAGCAGGGCAGTCCGCTCGCCGTCTCGGCCGGCATGCTGATGCTCGGCCTGTCACTGGTCTGCCTGCTCGGCACCATGTCGGCGGCGCTGCCGGCCATGTTCCCGACATCGGTGCGCTACGGCTCCCTGTCGGTCGGCTACAACCTGTCGGCGTCGCTGTTCGGCGGCACGACACCACTGGTCATCACGGCCCTGATCGGCGCGACCGGCTCGGACATGATGCCGGCGTACTACTCGATGGCCGCGGCTCTGATCGGTGTCGTCGCGGTGGCCTGCATGAAGGAGACGGCCCAGCAGCCGCTCGAGGGTTCGCCGCCCTCGGTGCAGACGGAACGCGAGGCGGCGGAGCTGGTGCAGGCGCGGACGCCGACTCCGAAGTTCTGACGACGGCGGACACACCGTCGAGCGGCGGCACCGCGGCACCCTCCGCGCGGAGATAACGATCAATCCATTAATCTCCGGAAAAGTGCTGAATTCAGCTTTCAATATTGCAGGATCCGCCAGTTCTTCGGTTAAATGAATGCTGGTTTCT
>NZ_JBEORT010000206.1:0-3022 GCF_040302425.1 Streptomyces sp. NPDC126497 | reverse complement strand
CCTGCTTGCGGTACGGCGCGCCGAGCAACCCGTCACGGGCGAGCACGCCCTCGGGATCACGGACGTCCGTGCGGCCGCCCAGGGTGAGGAAGCGGACCGACTGCCAGCCGCAGTACTCGGCTCCGGTGGAGCTTTCCAGCCGGCTCACCGGCACCCGTGCGCCGTCGCAGTCCGTCCCCACCTCCCAGCCCTGGGCGGCCGCATACGCGGCCGGGAGTTCGGCGGGATCACAGGCGGCGTTCGTCTCCGGGCCCCAACTGGGGTGGTCCTTCTGGCCCTTGACCACCACGACGGCCACCTTGGTGCGGCCCTTGACGTCGAAGGAGTGCAGCACCCGGTCGACCTCCCGGCGCTCGGCCCGGTAGCCGTGGTCGGGCTGCACGGGCTGGAACATGTCGAAGTAGAGCTCCAGCCCCTCCCCGGGCGTGTCACCGCCCTCCGACCTGGACCAGCCGTCAGGTACGCCGCCCCTCGAAAATCTCCCCGTCGCACTCCAGTGCCCGACCCGCGGCACCGGAAGCCAACCGCAGGGCACGAGGGCCGCTCTCGTCCAGACCATGGGTGGGGACGTACAGGGCTCCACTGTACGGGGTGGCGGACGGCGTCCCCCTCACCACCACCCGCACCCCGGTGCCGTCGTCGCGTCCCACCGCCGCCAGCACCGCCACGGCGTCGGTACTCGTGGAGGATGTCGCCGAGTCGTTGGCGTCGTCGTATGTCGAGATGGGTGATCTGCTCCGGATCGCTGATCGGCCTCGGCAAGGGGCGCAACGGGTGGGCGTTGGGGATGCCCTGGTGGGGCCGGTGGGAGTGGTGGAAGTCTTCGAACTCGCGTAGCGCGTGGAGCAGGTGTCGCTCGTTCCGGATCAGGGTGCGGTCCAGCAACTCGCGCCGACAGGTCTGCACCCACCGTTCCATGATCGAGTTCATGCGCGGCATCCGTACTCCGCTGAGTACTGCCTCGGTCCCTGCGCCATTGAGGACGGTTCGGACGAGTGCGATCCGCACGGATCAGGCGGCGGCCGACGCCAACTCCACCGCCTGCCGCGGCGCACGGTGCCGTTCCGCCCGGCGGACGGCCGGCGGTGTCATCAGGCCCGTCACGGCGAACAGGACAGCCGGAACCCGTCTGCCAGGACGAAGCTCACGGTGGCGGACCGCCTGGACGACGGGTGACGGCGTGGGCCTCGCGCGCCCGAACCCGCCTGAGCTGCTCCGCCACCGCTCCTGGGAATCCCCGCCGGCCGGCCCGGGCCCCCGTCACCGTCCCGCGTGCCCCCACCGGCCGCTGTTCTGCTGGGTGACCTCGGCGGCGACGCGCTGGATGGACTTGACCGCCATGTCCTTGCGGTCGACGTAGATGTAGTGGCCGCTGTCCTCGGCGACGCGGACCGTGCCGCGGTGGGACACGGTGGCCCACTTGTACTGTGCCTTCGTCCAGTCGGACTCCAGGGTGGGGCCGTACGTGGGGAACGCGGCCAGGTACTGCTGCCCGTGGCGGAGCACCTCGGTCGGGATCCATCCGGCGGAGCGGACCCGGCCGTCGGTGACGACGAGGTTCTCCGGGTTCCCACCCCGCATCGTGCTGACGGTCTGCGCCCGCAGGTCGCCCGCGTCGCCGGTGGCGGACTCGGGGATCGCGCGGGTGATGTCCGCGGTCATGGTCGGGGAGGTGGCGTCCATCAGGACCAGGCCCTTGACGCGGTCGCGGTGCTCGGGGGCGTAGCGGCCGGCGATCAGGCCGCCCAGCGAGTGGCCCGCCAGCACGACGGGGGAGTCGCCGGCGACCCGGTTGATCACCCCGGTGAGGATCCGGCCCGAGTCCTCCAGGCTCTGCGGCCCCCGGGGCTTGTCGCTCTTGCCCTCGCCCAGACGGTCGTAGGAGCAGACCCGGTTCTTCTCGCTCAGCGTCTTCTGCAGGTCGGCCATCGCGTCAAGGCCGTCCCCGAGGCCGGCCATCAGCACCACCACGGGCTTGTGACCCGTCTGCCGACCCGAGCAGGAGACGTTCACGGAGTATCCCCGGACTCCGATCTTCTTCTCCCCGACGAAGGAGTCGGCGCGGCCCGCGTGACCCGGGTGGGTCACCCTGGCGGTGGTCCTGTCCGCCCCGCCCCCGTGTCCCTCGGCCTGCGCCACGCCCACGTAGCCCGTACCGGCGACGGTGCAGCACAGTGCGGCGACGGCGGTGGCTTTGAGCATGCGGTTCATGGGGTCCTCCGGGAGCACGGGAAGGCGGATCTGTGAACGACGGGCCCTTCGCCGGGCCCTCGGCCCGGACGTTGCGGCCATGACCGAACGCTATGCGAACGCGCCTGAGGAAGCGTCACCCCACCGTGGGCATTGCCCGTAGCTCTCCAGGGGGAAACCGCCCCTCGCGACTCCACCCCCAGGCCCAGAAGCGCCTACGGCACCGGGGGGCAGTTCCGCCGCCACGTCGTTCGCGACGCGGGCTCGGACGACGGCCCGCGATGCCGCGAGGCACCGCTGCCTCACTTGTCACGCGGAACCCGGGCCCGGCGTGAGACCGAGGCCCGCCTGGGGCCGGCCGCCGTCCACCGGGATGTGGGCGCCGTTCACGGCAGCGGAGTGAGGCAGGAGGGCAACCGACCACCGGCCGGCTTCTGACGGGGATCGTTTCTCGCCGGTGCGGGCGATGACGTGGGCGGGGAGGTGGTCGCTGCGGGTCCAGTGGGTGTCGTTGCGCTGGGCGTAGGCGGCGCGGTCGGTGTGCCAGGCGGGAGTGGGGGCTTCCACCTTGATCGTGGACACCGCTTGTTATGCAGCGATGGCCAGCGTAGTTGATCTCTGTTCGAAGGCGACCGGCGTGAGGTAGCCGATCGTGGAGTGCCTGCGCCGGTGGTTGTAGAAGCCGAGCCAGCGGAAGACTGCGAGGCGGGCGGCTTGTGCGGTCGGCTGGTCATGCTCCTTCTTGTGGTGTAGGCGATCAGTCGTCTGATGCGGTCGGCAGGACGATCGCGTCGTCGGGGTAGAGGGCGTCCATGCTCTCGTTGGAGAGGTA
>NZ_JBEORT010000205.1:0-3115 GCF_040302425.1 Streptomyces sp. NPDC126497 | reverse complement strand
CTCGCAGCGCTGGGCAGGGTCGCCGTCCCAGCTCCACGGGCCGTAGCCGTCACCGTCGGTCGCCCGTGCGCTCCAGTAGATGACGGTGTTCTGCGAGGTGACCTGGGTGGCGGTGAGGCGGCCGATGCCCCGGAACCAGAGCCAGTATGCGATCGCCGTGTTGGCCAGGGCGAGGTAGAGGTAGCCGCCGGCCGCCGGGGCGTCCAGGGCGGGGGGCGCCCCCTCGGCCAGGACGGCGACGGGCGCGATCAGCAGGCCGCCGGCCGTCAGCTGCCAGCCCGTCAGGGCGAGCGGGCCGACGCCCTCCGGGCGGCCCCAGCGCTGGGTGAGGACGGTGCCGGCGGACATCGAGGCGGTGGCGGCCAGGGCCGCGAGGACGCCCGGCGGATCCAGGGCGCCCGCCGCCTCCAGGACCACCAGGCTGACGCCGGACGCGGCCGCGAACCCGGTGATCACGTTCCGCGCCGTCGGCCGCTGCCCCAGCAGCAGCGCCGAGAGGCCGACCACACACAGCGGCCCGACCGAGCCGACCACCGCCGCCATGCCGCCGGGCAGCCGGTACGCGGAGAGGAACAGCAACGGGAAGAAGGCGCCGATGTTGAGCGCGCCCAGCACCACCGCCTTCCACCACCAGGCTCCGCGCGGCAGCACCCGGACGACGGCGAGCAGGACGAGACCGGCGGGCAGGGCGCGCACCAGGCCGGTGAACAGCGGGCGGTCGGGCGGGAGGAACTCCGTGGTCACGGCGTAGGTGGTGCCCCAGGAGACGGGGGCGAGGGCGGTGAGCGCGACGAGGGCGACGCGGTTCGCGGCCATGACGGGCGCACCCCTTCCAAGTAGGTCAATGGCAAGTAGCTTAGTCGCAAGCTACTTGCCGTCAAGCTACTTTCTTGCGGGTGGTCCCCTCCCGGCGGATACTCCTGCCATGGCCGCAGAGCAGCACCCCGAGGACCCCGTCGACGCGATCATCGAGCAGTGGGCGCGGGTGCGGCCCGACCTCGACACCACCGGGATGGAGGTCTTCGGGCGCGTCTTCCGGCTCGCGCGCGCCATGGGCGACCGGATGGAGAAGGCGTACGCCGGGTACGGGATCTCACGCGGGGAGTTCGACGTCCTCGCCACCCTGCGACGCTCCGGGGAGCCCTACACCCTCTCCCCCCGCCGGCTCTCGGCCACGCTGATGCTCACCACCGGCGGGATGACCGGCCGTCTCGACAAGCTGGAGCGGGCGGGACTGCTCCGCCGCTCCCCCGACCCGCACGACCGGCGCGGACTCCAGGTCACGCTCACCGAGGAGGGGCTGCGCCTGACCGACGCGGCGGTCGGCGCGGGCCTCGCCGCCCAGTCCGAGGCGCTGTCCGCCCTGGGCGGGGAACGGGCGGCGCACCTGGCCGGCCTGCTGCGGGAGCTGCTGTCCGCGACGGAGCGGTAGGGACGTGCGAGGACGGGGTCCCGCACGCACGAAGGGTCCCGCACGCACGGAGGGCGCCGGTCCGCGTACGGCGGACCGGCGCCCTCGAAGGCGGTGAGCCCCGGGTCAGGCCTTGGCTTCGGCCTGGGTGCTGATGTTGGAGCTGGTCGGGTCCTTCTTCTTGTGCGACTTGTCGCCGACCATCACCAGGCCGGCGATGATCACGAACAGCGCGATCGGGGCCACGACGTAGAGGCCCAGCGTCTCGACGACGCTCAGGCCCGGACCGGGGTCGTCGCCGTCGTCGCGGGTGAGCGCGAGCGCGGGGGACGACATGAGCAGCATCATCAGCGTCGTACCGGCTGCCAGGGCGCCGGCGCGCAGGGCGTTCTTCTTGTCCACGGTGCCCAAACTATCCAACGCGGTCGGGCTCCGCGCGCGCGGGGTGCCTTAGGTGTTCTGTCCCGGGAGGTTGTGGACGGGTGAGCCAGGTCTCGGCTGAGGGATCTTGAACGGGTGAGGGCCTTCCGGTTCGGTGTGGATTGCGACGTCTACACCCGACCGAAAGGCCCTCGTGCCCCACCGTAATGCACCCCTGACCGAGACCGGACGCCTGCGTCTGGCCCGTTGCGTGGTCGAGGACGGCTGGCCCCTGCGCCGGGCCGCGGAACGCTTCCAGGTCTCGCCCACCACCGCCCGGCGATGGGCCGACCGCTACCGTGCCCTGGGCGAGGCCGGCATGAGCGACCGCTCCAGCCGCCCCCGACACAGTCCGAGCCGGACACCGACCCGCACCGAGCGCCGGATCATCAAAGTCCGTGTCCTGCGCCGCTGGGGACCGGCCCGCATCGCGCACCTGCTCGGCCTGGTGCCCTCGACCGTCCACCGCGTCCTGACCCGTTACCGGCTCGCCCGGCTCACACACCTGGACCGGGCAACCGGCCACGTCATACGCCGTTACGAACGCGACCGGCCCGGCGAGCTGGTCCACGTGGACATCAAGAAGCTCGGCAACATCCCTGACGGCGGCGGCCACAAGGCCCTGGGCCGCCAAGCAGGCCGCGCGACCCGGTCCGGCGCCGGCTACAGCTACATCCACACCGCCGTCGACGACCACTCCCGCCTCGCCTACAGCGAGATCCTGACCGACGAGCGCAAGGAAACCGCGACCGGCTTCTGGCAGCGGGCCCACGCCTACTTCACCAGCGCGGGCATCACCGTCGAACGCGTCCTGACGGACAACGGCAGTTGCTACCGCTCTCGCACCTGGCGCGATGCTCTGGCAGCGGCCGGGATCGCACACAAGCGAACCCGGCCCTACCGACCCCAGACCAACGGCAAGGTCGAACGCCTCAACCGCGCCCTGCTCGACGAATGGGCCTACGCCCGCCCCTACCGGTCAGAAGCCGAGCGCCGCGAAGCGTTCCCGCAGTGGCTGCACACCTACAATCACCACCGCGGACACACCGCGCTCAAGGGCCAACCACCCGCCAGCCGCGTCCCCAACCTCACAGGGCAATACACTTAGGGCCTGTCCGGCGGATCGGGTCGGAGGGAACCGAGGGTGCCCCACGGCCCGGGTGAGCGGGGCCCGGTGCGTCCGGCCGCACGGCGGAGGAGGGCGCCGGCGCGAGGGGGGTCCCCCCGCGCGGGCGCAGCCGGGCGCGGGGGGATCGGTGACCGACGCCGACGCCGCGGGCGGGC
>NZ_JBEORT010000204.1:0-3177 GCF_040302425.1 Streptomyces sp. NPDC126497 | reverse complement strand
AACCGCATCCCGCCCGGCGCCGAGCACATCACCCCGGAGATGCTGCCGCTGGTCGAGCTGGACGAGGCCGAGCTGGCGCATGTGGTCGGGCGGATACCGGGCGGCGCGGCCAACATCGCCGACGTCTATCCGCTCGCCCCGCTGCAGGAGGGCCTGTTCTTCCACCATCTGCTGCAGGCCGATGGGGGTGGTGCGGATGCGTATGTGGTGCCGCGGGTGCTCCGCTTCGACTCGCGGGAACGGCTGGAGGCCTTCCTCGGTGCGTTGCAGCGGGTGGTGGACCGGCACGACATCTACCGCACCGCGATCGTGTGGGAGCAGTTGCGCGAACCGGTCCAGGTCGTGGTCCGCCAGGCCGAACTCCCCGTCGTCGAAGTCGTCGTCGACCGGGAGAACACCGAGATCGTAAGCGAGTTGACCGCGACTGCTGGTTCGAGGATGGACATTGGTCGTGCGCCGCTGATCGACGTGCACATTGCCGCGCAGCCGGGCGAGGACGGTGGATGGCTGGCGTTGCTGCGGATGCACCACCTGGTCCAGGACCACACCACCCAGGACGTACTGCTCGAAGAGATGGGCGCGTTCCTGTCGGGGCGGGAGGAGTCCCTGCCCGAGCCGCTGCCCTTCCGCAACTTCGTGGCGCAGGCCCGGCTGGGTGTGACGCGCGAGGAGCACGAGCGCTACTTCACCGGCCTGCTCGGGGACGTGGAGGAGACCACCGCCCCCTACGGCCTGCTCGACGTGCACGGCGACGGCAGCGACGTCAAGCGCTCCCACCTGGACGTCGACGACGAGCTCGGCCGGCGGGTGCGCGACGTCGCCCGCTCACTCGGAGTGAGTCCGGCCAGCGTGTTCCACCTGGCCTGGGCCCGTGTCCTGGCCACGGTCAGCGGCCGCGACGACGTCGTCTTCGGCACCGTGCTGTTCGGACGCATGAACGCCGGCGTGGGCGCGGACCGGGTGCCGGGATTGTTCATCAACACGCTGCCGGTCCGCGTCCAGGTCGGCACCGCTGGTGTGGGCACCGCGCTGGAAGGGGTGCGTGACCAGCTGGCGGAGCTGCTGGTGCACGAGCACGCCCCGCTGACCCTGGCACAGCAGGCCAGCAGGGTCCCGAACGGCAGCCCGCTGTTCACCTCACTGTTCAACTACCGGCACGGCAGGCGTCGGCCGGAGAACCCCCGCCCGGAAGCAGACACGACATCCAGGGGCATCAGCACGCTGTCCGTGCGTGAGGCGACGAACTATCCGGTGGCCGTGGCGGTGGACGACCTGGAGTCCAGGTTCGGACTGGTCGTGGATGCGGTGGGCCCGGTCGACGGGCAGGCCGTGTGCCGGCTGCTGCACACCTGCGTCGACAACCTCGTGACCGCGCTGGAAGACGACCCCCACGGCCTCCTGTCGGCAGTGGACATCCTCGACACCACCGAACAGAACCGACTCCTCGAAGACTGGAACGACACCACCGCACCACTCCCATGGCAGTCGGCACCCGAGATGTTCCAGGCGCAGGTGACCCGCACCCCGGACGCCGTGGCAGTGGTGTACGGCACCACGGAGCTTTCCTACGCCGAGCTGGAGACCAAGGCCAACGGGCTGGCGCACTACCTACGAGGGCTCGGTGTGGGTGCGGAGTCCGTGGTGGGCGTGTTCCTGCCGCGTGGGGTGGATTTGGTCGTCGCGCTGCTGGCCGTGTTGAAGACCGGCGCGGCGTATGTGCCACTGGATGTGCAGTATCCGGCAGAGCGACTGGAGTTCATGCTCGCCGACAGCGGTGCACGGGTGGTGCTCGGGCGCGGTGACATGACAGCCGTACCGTCAGGGCCGACAGTGCACGTGGTGAACCTGGACGACACGCACGTGGCACGTGAGCTGGCGGCGGCGCCCGCCACCCCTCCCGAAGTCGCCTTCGAGGCTGGTGGACTGGCCTACGTCATCTATACGTCCGGCTCGACAGGACGGCCCAAGGGCGTGGCTGTGTCGCACAGCGGCGTGGCGAGCCTGGTAGCGGCTCAGACGGAACGCTTCGCGGTGGACTCCACCAGCCGAATGCTGCAGTTCGCTTCGGTGAGCTTCGACGCGGCGGTGTCCGAGGTACTGGTGGCGCTGTCGTGTGGAGCACGACTCGTACTGTCCGATGCGCACGAGTTGCTGCCCGGGCAGGGGCTGGCCGAAGTCGTGGCGCGGCACGAGGTGACTCATGTGACGCTGCCGCCGGCCGTGCTGTCTGCGCTGACGCCGGAAGATCTGCCTTCGGTGGCGACACTGGTATCGGCAGGTGAAGCACTGGGCGGTGATCTGATCGGACGCTGGGCTCCTGGCCGCCGGTTCATCAATGCCTATGGCCCCACGGAGACCACCGTGTGCGCCACGATGTCGGCCCCGCTCGCGCCGGGCGACGGCTCCGAAATCGGTTCTCCGATTGCGAATACGCGGGTGTATGTGCTGGATGGTGCGTTGCGTCCGGTGCCGGTGGGGGTTGCGGGGGAGTTGTATGTGGCGGGGGCGGGTCTGGCGCGGGGGTATGTGGGCCGGCCTGGTTTGACGGGTGAGCGGTTCGTGGCGTGTCCGTTCGGTGGTTCGTCGGGTGGGCGGATGTATCGGACGGGGGATGTGGTGCGGTGGTCGGCGGGGGGCCGGCTGGAGTATCTGGGGCGTGCGGATGAGCAGGTGAAGATCCGTGGGTTCCGGATCGAGCCGGGTGAGGTCGAGGCGGTGCTGGCCGCGCATCCGCAGGTGGCGCAGGCGGCGGTGGTCGTCCGTGAGGACGTTCCGGGGGACAAGCGCCTGGTGGCGTATGTGGTGGGGGAGGTGGCGGAGTCCGAGCTGCGTGGCTTTGCGGGTGAGCGGCTGCCGCAGTACATGGTGCCCTCGGCGGTGGTGGTGCTGGAGGCGTTGCCGTTGACGGTGAACGGCAAGCTGGACCGCAGGGCGCTGCCGGCTCCGGAGTATGTGAGTGGTGGCGGCCGCGGTGCGATGTCGGTGCAGGAGGAGATCCTGTGCCAGGCGTTCGCCGAGATTCTGGGTCTGCCCGCGGTCGGTGTGGACGACGACTTCTTCGCCCTGGGCGGTCACTCCCTTCTGGCGACGCGGTTGGTGAGTCGGGTGCGTGCGGTGCTGGGGGTGGAGGTGGCGCTGCGGACCCTGTTCGAGGCGTCGACGCCGGCGGGGCTCGCG
>NZ_JBEORT010000203.1:0-3331 GCF_040302425.1 Streptomyces sp. NPDC126497 | reverse complement strand
CCCCGGCGCACCGTGACCGTGTGCCGGGGCGCCGCCTGTGGCACGGCCGGGACACCCGGCACCGATCAGGCCGCCCGACCCGCCGTGCCGGAGGCCGGACCGAGGGCGGTGGCCCAGGGCCGCACGGCCCGTCACCGGCCCACGGGATCACCGTCGGCACCGTCGTTCCGGACGCGCAGTGTCAGGTGGCCGCCGTGATGCAGCGGTGTGCTCAGCCGCGGACGCGCCGCCTCGTGGCCGGTCTCCGCGTCGACGATGTGCACCTCGCCGTGCCCGCCCCGGGTGACGGCGATCCAGTCGGAGCCCGGTGAGGCGGCCACCGCGCGGCGTTGGACGCCCTCCCAGGGGGTGCCGCCGCGACGTGGGGCACCGTCCATGGCGGGCAGGGGGAGGCGGCGGGCGGCGCCGTCGGCGCCGAGCAGGATCAGCTCGTCGCCGTCGGGATGGACACGGGTGAAGGCGGTGTGGCGCCGGGCGAGGGCCAGCCGGAAGACGAGCCCGGGACCGAGGTCCGTGAGCAGCGTGCGGCCGGTTCCCAGCTCGTGGTGCCATGCCTGGTTGGTCCACTCCGGCCAGCGCAGCGGGTCAGGGTCGCCGCCGCGCAGCGTGGTCCACAGCGCCCGGCGCCGGGTGTCGAGCCGGAGGTACCAGCCCCGGGCAGGCGAATCCCACGGAATGACCGCCTCGGCAACGAGGGCGTCGCCCTTTCTGCGGAACCGGTGCACTCCCCGGCCCGTGGCCGCGAACACCTGCTCCGAGCCGGGTGCCTGTGCGTCCCCGTGCCCGTCGTCCGGCAGTGGCAGGACCGCGTGAGGGGTCACCGGGGGGCAGCCGGGCGGAGCCGCGAGGAGGTCCGCGAACCGGTGGACGGCCAGCGCACCGGGTTCCCGGTGCCGCAGCACGACCAGGGGGTCGGTCCCGCCCAGCACGGTCACGCCCGGTTCGCCGATGCGCGTCCGCACCCGTGCGGTCTCTCCGGTGGCCAGGTCGAGGACCGTGAGCAGGTCCGACCACGGTTCGCTGTTCTTGCCGAGGCCGGTGGTGACGGCCAGCCGGCGGCCGGACGGGTCGCAGGCGAGGTGCTCGGCCGGCACGGCGACCGGAACCGCGCGCTCCACGAGTTCCTCGGCGTAGGGGTCGAGCACCAGCAGTTCCCCGCGGCGGTCGTCGACGCAGGCCACCCGCCCGCCCGGCAGCGCCAGGAAACCGGCGTGCTCCGAAAGGTGACGGCCGGTGAGGCGCCCTGCCACGGCACCGTCGGGCACGGTCAACAGGTGTACGGCTCCGGCCACATGGTCGGAGACGAGCAGGACGGGTGCGGCAGCAGGCATGAGTCCTCCGGTAACCGGTTTGGTGAAAACGATTATCATGTATCTTCAGTGCATTCCCGGTCCCTGAAGAGAAGCGAGGGCATCGATGCTGCGCTCACCGTCGAGATTCGTTCGCAGTTGGCTCACCGCAGCGGCGGTGGGTTCGCTCCTGGTCGGCTGCGGCTCGTCCTCCGGAGAACCCGCCGACGACAAGGCCGAGCCCGCGGCGAGGACGGAGGTGACCGTCGAACCCATCAAGGCGGCGACGGAGTTGACCGACACCAACGGCGTCAGGATCTCCTTGGAGAAGGAGCCCGAGCGGATCGTCTGCCTGTTCGCCCTGTGCGACGACATCCTGACGGAACTGGGCATCGTGCCGGCGGCCACCAACAGCGCGTTGCTCGCCCACCCGGCCTTCCTCGGGGAGGAGAAGGCCAAGGAGGTGGACATCATCCCCGGCGGATTCATCGCCCCGGAGGTGGAGGCGATCCTCTCCCACAAGCCCGATCTCGTGATCGGCCTCGGGGACACCCATGGCAAGCTCGCCCCGGCCCTCAAGGGCGCCACCACGTTCTGGGCCATGCAGCCCGAGACGTGGCAGGACAGCGTGGGCTACCTGCGCGACACCGCCGCGCTCACCGGCCGCACCGCCCAGGGGGAGAAGGCGGAGAGGGCCTTTCGGACGAAGCTCGCCGCGGCCGAGAAGACCCCGAGCGACAGGACCGCGCTCATCATCTACGGCAGCGACGAGAACTTCGGCGTCGCGACGCCCGAAGGCGACGTGGCCGCCAGCCTGTTCCCCAAGATCGCCGAGTACCCGTGGAAGTCCCGCGGCGTGGAGGGCAGTTACAGCCTCGAGGAGATCCTCGCCAGGGACGTCGACGTGCTGTTCGTCGAGACGCTGAGCTTCGGCGACGCGGAGGGCGAACTGTCCGAGAAGCTCGCCGGGAACCCTCTCTGGGGCAAGATCCCGGCGGTGAGGAACGGTGACGTCCACGAGGTGGACTCAGAGGTGTGGGCCAAGGGACGCGGCACCCGTTCGCTGGGCATCGTCCTCGACGAGGCCACGGCCGCACTGCGGTGAGGGAGCCCCTTCCCGTGCCCGCCGCGGCCGATCGCGCCGCGGCGGGCGGAGAGCGGCCGTCGCGCGGTGCGCGGAGCCGGCAACCGCTCCTGGTGGTCGTACTGCTGGCCGTCTCCTCGGTCTGCGCGCTCAGCCTCGGCACCCCCCACGTCCCCCCGCACCGGCTGGTCGCCGCGGTACTGGACGGGGACACCACCCTCGCCGGGATCGTCGTGACCGAACTCCGCGTGCCCCGCCTGCTGCTGGCGCTCGTCGCCGGAGCCTGTCTGGGGGCGGCCGGACTGGTGCTCCAGGAGGCGCTGCGCAACCCCCTGGCGGTGCCGGAGATGCTGGGCGTGTCGTCCGGGGCCGCGCTCGGGGTGGCCGCGCCGCTGGTGCTGTCCCTCTCGCTGCCCGCCGCCGTCCAGCCTCTGCTGGCCATCGGCGGCGCCGTGCTCGGCGGCGGACTGACGCTGCTCGTCGCGGGGCTGGGCCGCAGCCCGTCCGCTGTGCTGCTGACCGGCGCCGCGGTGGCGGCCGCGCTGCAGGCCGCGCTGCTCGTCCTGATGGTCATGGCCGACCAGCTCGACCTCCAGCTGATCTACCGCTACCTGCTCGGCTCCCTCTCCGCCCGGACGTGGGAGGACGTGACGGGCCTGTGGCCGTGGCTGCTCGTCGCGGTGCCCGCCCTCGTGCTGTGCGCGCCGGTGCTGTCCGTGCTGCGGCTGGGCGACGAGGACGCGGAGGCGCTCGGTGTGCGAGCTCAGCGCGCCCGGCTGGCGGCGCTGGCCATCGCCGTGGTGCTGATCGCCCCGGTGACGGCCGTGTGCGGGCCCGTCGCCTGGGTGGGGTTCCTCGCCCCGATCTGAAGTCTTTGCAGGCTGCGCTTTTTTATCGGGAGCGGAAGCTTTCGGTTTAACAGTTTTTACTTTTTGAACGACGAGCTTCATACCACATT
>NZ_JBEORT010000202.1:0-3456 GCF_040302425.1 Streptomyces sp. NPDC126497 | reverse complement strand
GAACGACGCGACGACATCCACGAGGCCTTCCTCGGACTCGCCGTCTGTCTGATCACCTACAGGCACGTCCAGAGGCTTTGTTAGGGCCAGTAAGCAGCCGGTCACGCCCACTCCACGCCCAGCTCCCGCAGGGCGTCCAGTTGTTCCTGGGTGAGCTTGTCTCGCCTGGCACGTGTGTTCGATATCCATACGCCCAGCTTGACGATCACCGGCTCCGTCTCGCCGTCGATCACGATCTCCTCAGCGTGGCCGCGCGGAACAGGCCGGTGCACGCCCTCCCGTTCGACCCACTGTGCGAGGGCCGCGAGGCCGCGTTGGAACGCCTGCTGCGCCTTGCTCCGGTCCTTCGTCGCACCCTTGGTCGCCGGGGCGGGAGACTGCGCCTTGGTGGGCTTGATGCCGAGCGTGGTCAGTAGTTCCTGCTGCTCGCTCGACAGCTGCGCCCAGGTGGCTGGTTGTTTCTGCCGCTGCAGCCATCGTCCGATGTCGTCGCCGTCCATCAGTACGCCAGGTGCGATGTCGGGCAGGTGGCCGTCGGCGTCGACCAGGTCAGCGAGGACGCGGTAGTGGCGTTGCCAGTTAAGCGGCCACGGGCAGTTCCAGTCCTCATCGACCGCGGCCAGCTGCTGCGCGCGTTCCGCCGCCCGCTTCGGGTCCTTCCCGAGACCGCCTTTCCGGCGGAGGTTGGCCATGTGCTGCCCGACCGGCACGGGGGCGCCGCCGGCGGGGTTGTCCCAGACGGCGTCCTGGCGGGGTGCGAGGTGTCCGGTAGCTCGCCGGTAGGACCGGAGTGCGGCGAGTTTGGTCTCCCAGGCTTCTTCGCCGGGTTCCCAGACCATGCCGGCCTCGGGGGCGTCCAGCAGGGCCTTGCGCCGCTCCTCCAGCTCACCCGTCCGCAGTGCCTTTCGCTGCTGGTGGACCCACCTCCCCAGCGGAAAAGCTTTGGTCGCTCCGACCTCGGTCTCGACGTCGTAGGGCACGGCGTGCAGGCCGGTGATCTCGTTCTCTGCCCGCCAGCGGATCAGGGCCTGGTAGCCCTCGAGCCAGACCAGGGACTCGGGCCGGTACACCCGGGTACGTAGGAACGCGGCGATGGTGGCCGCGTCGCGCGGGCTGGAGAAGTGGAGCAGGGCGGCTTCGGCAGCGGCGTCGGTGTCGTCGGTCTCCTGGTCCTCGCTGTGGCCCTCTCCGCCGGCCCCCACGATCCGCCCGTCCTCATCGCGTTGGAGGTGGACCTTGCGCTTGCCGTGGGTGAGGGCGCGGGAGGCGAGCTGCTCGACCAGACGTTCGTCATGCGAGCGCAGGCCCTGGAGGACCGCTACAAGGGGGCGGAAAGAGGCGCTGGCGACCATGTCGGTGGGGTCCTCGCCGGGCTCCAAGAACACAGGCACGATGATCCTTGCCACCTTCGTGCTGCCGTCTTTGTTGAGCCGGAGCGCGCGGCCGATGTTCTGCACGATCTCCACCTGGGAGCCGCGGGTGTCCGCGAAGCAGATGGCCTCCACACCCCGTTCGCCGGTGATGTCCACGCCCTCCCCGAGCACGCGGCAGCTGGCGAGGAACGCCCGGTGCACGCGTCGGCCCGTGGCGTCGATCCCGTTGGCGAACTGGCGCAGGACCTCGCGCCGCTCGGACACGAGGTGGTCGCCGCACAGCCATGCCGACCAGACACGGTCCGGGGGTACGTGGCGGCCGGCCTCCAGCTCGTAGAAGGCCGCGTCGATCGACGACTTCGGAAGCTTCTCCGCCTTCGCCAGGTCCTCGTCGGAGGCGTCGTTCACGTACAGCTCGGCGGCGGTCTTCGGGAGCTTGTCCGCGAACGTGGCGGCCTCTTCCACTTTCTGATGGAACGTCATGACGGTCTTGAGGTTCCACTTCGCCGCGTGCTCCAGGAGCGCGGTCTGCAGGAGCGCCAGACGCCGGCCGCGCCGCGCCTCTTCGGACTCCCCGAGGGCGGGGGAGGGGTCGCGGATCTCCAGGACGTCGATCTCGAACCCGGCGAGGATCTCGCGCTCGATCGCCTCCGACAGGCCGAGCTCCGCGAGCCACGCGCCGTACGTTCCGTCCGGGTCGTCGGCCATGGTCGCGACCTCCGCCTCCTGGCCCTCCGCGCCCTTCCGCGGGCGGGCCGCGGCGAGGATGCGCGGGGTAGCGGTCAGGTAGAGCCGGAAGTCCGCCGGGATGCGGGCGTTGTCGTGGATCGCCGCCCATGGACGACCAAGATCACCGGCGGTGCCGTGCGCCTCATCCACGATCGCGAGATCGAAGCCCGCCATGCGCTGGCCATACAGGCGCTCTCCGCCCGCCAAAGCGGCCTCCAGCGGCCCGCGAACCTTCCGCTGCCCCTCGGGAGCATCGATGTCCTCGCGGTCCACCAGAGAGGCGTACGTGGCGAACACGATCACCGGCCCGGACCCGGCCCATAGAGCGAGCTGGATCGGGTTGGTGGTGGTGCGCACCCCCAGCTCGTTGAGAACCGGGTCGTTCTCCAGCGAGCACACCGCGACCATGGGCGAGCGGTGACCCACCGCCCGCCACGCCTGGGCGGTCTGCACGAGCAGGTCCAGGGTCGGCACGGTCACAAGGATCCGGCCCTCGGGGAAGCACTCCAGCGCGCACGTAGCAGCCGTGATCGTTTTACCGGACCCAGTCGCTGACACGATCGTGCCACGGGCACCCTGAGGCGGCACAGATGACCTTGCAGAAAATCCGACCCACTTTCGGAAACTCGACTTCTGCTCTATCTGGTGCTCCCTGAGCTGAATCACAGACCCCCTCACCTCTCCTATCTCGGCAATGACGACGACCCATCAGAACGTCAGATGTGATTACGGTGGAGGATGGCACGAACAGCAGCTTCGAACTCACGCACCGCCAAACCGTATTCATCGCGAGCCGCAACCCAGGCCGAATCCTGCCCGTATGAATCCCGAAGCCGATAGTACGCATCCATCAGACGGGAAGCCTGAGAGCGAAGCTGCTCACTACCAGGAGTCATGAAAAACTGGGTCGTTACCTCGTAGCGGAGAGGATCTGCAACGGCCAGATCTGACACCGCCACACCAGCTGTAGAAGCGTCAAGGAGCTGCCCACACAGCCGGTTGTACATGGAGGAGAGTCGCACACTTACTTCCACGAGTCGATTCACTTCCTCTTTGCGCCTTTCGACTCTCCGTCGAATGAAATCACCGAAGAGAACCAGAGTTCCACCGAGAATTGCCCCAAGCAGTGCCAGCACACTCTGCACTTCATCACTCCGCAACGTAGGATTCCCCATATTTCCGCCAACCCTACATGCTGCATCTAACTGATGCGTGCGATACCTCGGAACTCACGTGAACAAGCGATCCCCCTAACCACCCCCGCCCTCTTACCGCCCGGGCCGAAGGCCCGCTGACGGCACCGCGCAGCGGGGCCGGCCTCCAGGGCGCGCAGCACCCCCAGTGGCTGAAGCGC
>NZ_JBEORT010000201.1:0-3556 GCF_040302425.1 Streptomyces sp. NPDC126497 | reverse complement strand
ATGACTTCCTGCCTCCCGCCGTGCCGCCCGGGCCCGCGGCCCCGGGGGCCGCCCCCCGCCCGCCCCCGCGGCGCCGCCCCCCCCCCCCGGCCCCCCCCCCCGGCCGGGGCCGCCGGGCCGCCGAGCGGGACCGAAACTGGCCGGAATAACCGGCATCGCTTTGGGTAGCCGCGCCGCCATGGCTCCACCACTGCAACCACTGAGACGATTCCGGGAGGCCCCCGGACCCACCCGCCGATCGCTGCTCGCGGGGGTCGCGGCGCTCGGCGCGCTGGGGGCCGCGGGCTGTTCCCGCGTCCCCACGGCGGCAGCCACGGACGGTGGTGACCTGCTGGACCGGCTCAGGGCCGCGGGCGTCGTCCGCCTGGGCATAGCCGGCGAGATCCCGTTCGGTTACATCGACCGGGACGGTGAGCTGACCGGCGAGGCGCCGGAACTGGCCAAGGTCATCTTCAAACGGCTCGGAGTGGAGCGGGTGCAGCCCGTGCCCACCGAGTTCGGCTCGCTGATACCCGGGCTGAACTCGCAGCAGTTCGACGTCGTGGCCGCCGGGATGTACGTCAACCCCGAGCGCTGCGAGCAGGTCCTCTTCTCCGACCCCGACTACCAGATGCTCGACTCGTTCATCGTCCGCAAGGGCAATCCGAAGGGTCTGCACGACTACCGGGACGTCGTGGAGAAGAAGGCGAAGTTCGCCACCGGCACCGGGTACGCGGAGATCGCGTACGCCGTCGAGGCCGGGTACCCGGAGAGCGACATCCTGATCGTCCCCGACCAGGTCGCCGGTCTGAACGCCGTCGAGGCCGGACGTGTCGACGTCTTCGCCGGGACCGCGCTCACCACCCGCGAGGTGGTGAAGAAGTCCGGCAAGGCGGAGGCCACGGAGCCCTTCAGGCCGATCGTCGGCGGGAAGCCGCACGTCGACGGCGGCGCCTTCGCCTTCCGGCCGACCGAGACGAAGCTGCGGGACGCCTTCAACGTCGAGCTGCGCAAGCTCAAGGAGAGCGGCGAACTGCTCCGCATCCTCAGGCCCTTCGGGTTCACCGAGGACGAGATGACGGATCTGACCGCGAAGGAGCTGTGCGGCGGATGACCCCGGGACTGTGGGAACTCGTACTCGACGGCGTCTGGGTGACGGTGCAGCTGCTCGTCCTCAGCGCGCTGCTGGCGACGGCGGTCTCCTTCGTGGTCGGCGTCGCGCGCACCCACCGGCTGTGGATCGTCCGCTTCCTCGCGGGCCTCTACACCGAGGTGTTCCGCGGGACCTCGGCGCTGGTGATGATCTTCTGGGTGTTCTTCGTGCTGCCCCCGGCCTTCGGCTGGCAGCTGGTGCCGCTGTGGGCGGGCACGCTGGCGCTCGGCCTGACCTACGGGGCGTACGGCTCGGAGATCGTGCGCGGCGCGCTCGCCGCGGTCGACCCGGCCCAGCGCGAGGGCGGCATCGCGCTCAGCTTCACGCCCTGGCAGCGGATGCGGCTGATCCTGCTGCCGCAGGCGGTGCCGGAGATGATCCCGCCGTTCTCCAACCTGCTGATCGAGCTGCTCAAGGGCACCGCCCTGGTGTCGATCATGGGCATGGGCGACCTGACGTTCAGCGCCAACCTGGTGCGTCTGGCGCTGCAGGAGAGCGCGGAGATCTACACGTACGTCCTGCTGATCTACTTCGTGATCGCCTTCCTGCTGACCCGCCTGATGCGCGGTCTGGAGAAGAAGCTGAAGGCGGGGGTCGGCAAGACCCCGGTCCGTGATCCGGGCGTGGAACTGAAGCGGGCCGAGACCACCAACGTGGGGGGTGCCGTCTGATGGAGTGGGACTGGAGCGCGGTCTCCGACTTCATGCCGCACTTCTGGGACGGTCTGCTGGTCACCCTGCAGATCCTGGTCCTGGGCTCGCTGATCTCGTTCGCGCTGGGCCTGGTGTGGGCGCTGCTGATGCGGGTGCCGACGCGCTGGGTGACCTGGCCGGTCGGGGCGGTGACGGAGTTCGTCCGCAACACCCCGCTGCTGGTGCAGCTCTTCTTCCTGTTCTACGTGCTGCCCGAGTGGGGCGTGACCTTCTCGGCACTGACCACCGGTGTCCTCGCCATCGGGCTGCACTACTCGACGTACACGATGCAGGTCTACCGCGCGGGCATCGAGGCCGTGCCGGTGGGCCAGTGGGAGGCGGCGACGGCGCTGAACCTGCCGCTGCGCCGGACGTGGACCGCGGTGATCCTGCCGCAGGCCGTGCGCAGGGTGGTGCCCGCGCTCGGCAACTACGTCATCTCGATGCTGAAGGACACGCCGCTGCTGATGGCCATCACCGTGCTGGAGATGCTCGGTGAGGCGCGGCTGTTCTCGCAGCAGAACTTCCAGTTCACCGAGCCCCTGACGGTGATCGGCCTCGCCTTCATCGTCATCTCCTACCTGGCCTCCCTTGCCCTGCGAGCCCTGGAGCGACGCCTTGTCCCCTGACACCCACACCCCGTTCGACAAGAAGCCCGAGGGGCCGGGGGCGCCCGGGACGCCGGAGAACCCCAGGAGCACCGGCGAGCTGATCCGGCTGGAGCGGGTCACCAAGCGCTTCGGGGACCACACGGTCCTGGACCACCTGGACTTCTCCGTGGACGCCGGCCGGCACGTCACGCTGATCGGTCCGTCCGGCTCGGGCAAGACCACGATCCTGCGGCTGCTGATGACGCTGCTGAAGCCGGACGAGGGCACGATCACCGTCGACGGGGAGCGGCTGTTCCCGGCGCCCGAGAAGCAGGTCCGCGAGGTCCGCAAGAAGATCGGGATGGTGTTCCAGCAGTTCAACCTGTTCCCGAACATGACGGTGCTGCGGAACATCACCGAGGCCCCGGTCACCGTGCTCGGCCTGTCCAAGGACGAGGCCGAGGAGCGGGCGCGGGAGCTGCTGGAGCTGGTCGGGCTGACCGACCACCTCGGAAAGCGCCCCGGTCAGCTGTCCGGCGGCCAGCAGCAGCGGGTGGCGATCGCGCGGGCGCTGGCGATGCGGCCGCAGGTGCTGCTCCTCGACGAGGTGACCTCGGCGCTCGACCCGGAGCTGGTCGCGGGCGTGCTGGACGTGCTGCGGGACATCGCCCGCTCCACCGACATCACCATGCTCTGCGTGACCCACGAGATGAACTTCGCCCGGGACATCTCCGACCAGGTGCTGATGTTCGACTCGGGCCGGATCATCGAGGCCGGTACGCCGGAGAAGATCTTCAGCGAGCCGGAGCACGACCGGACGCGGGAATTCCTCAGCGCGGTGCTGTAGTCACGGGCCGTGGGGGGCCGCGGTCTCGTCGGCCTCCGCTTCCCGGTGGCCCGGTGACGGCTGTCGTGGAGCGGCTCCGCGACCGGGTGGGCGCCGCCGTCCACCTCAGCCGGTACGTCGACGGCGAGGTCACGGTCGCCCGGTACGCCGGCGGCCCGGCCGCCCCGGAGGTCGACGAGCGGGTGGGCCTCCGCCACCGCGCGCACGCCACCGCGGTGGGCAGGTCCTGCTCACCCGGCTCGGCCCGGCTCCGTCCCCGCCGCTCGCCCGGGCCCACCGCCTGCGCCGGGCCGCC
>NZ_JBEORT010000200.1:0-3649 GCF_040302425.1 Streptomyces sp. NPDC126497 | reverse complement strand
CGTCCGCGCCCCCCGCCCCTTCCGGCAGGCGTGGTCCGCGCCGGTCCGAGGGCGAACGCACCCGCCCCGGCCCACCCACCGGACGTGGGCGCCGCGACGGGCCCTCACTCACGGCGTGCCCTGGCGGTTCCGGCGAGCAGCAGCACCGCCGTCGCCAGGTACGGCACCGCGAACACCGCGAAAGCGGTGCTGTGCGCGCCGCCCGCGGCGATCAGCGCGTAGCCGCCGTAGACCGTGACCGTCGCCAGTTCCGTGCCCAGGCCCGCCACCGAGGTCAGGGTGGCCCGCCCGGTGTCCTCGATGCGCCGCTGGAGCCGGGCGTCGGCCAGCACCGTCGCCGCCTGGAAGCCGCCGAAGGCGAGGGCGACGAGGAGCAGTCCCGCCGGTGTGCCGGCGGCCGCGCCGACGGCCAGGGCGAGGCCGGCGCCGGCGAGCAGGACGGCGAGCCCGGCCGTGCCGAGCCGTTCGCCCTCACCGGCCAGCAGGCTTCCGGCGGTGGCGCCGGCCCAGATCAGCAGGAGCAGGTGGGGGACCGTCCCGTCCGCGACCCCGGTCCCCCGCACCAGCAGCGGCGTGTACTCGTCGAGGGCGCCCCAGACCGCGCTCACGGCCGGGACCAGCAGCAGCGCCCCGCGGACCGAGCGGTCGGCGCGCGCCTCGGCGAGTCCGGCCCGCAGGGCCGCCGTCCAGCTCCCGGGTCCGGCCGCCGGGGAACGGTGCTCGGGGAACCGGAGCGCCGCGGCCGCCGCCAGCAGGCACGCCAGCACACTGGCGGCGCCGACGGCGGTGTGGCCGCCCCAGGAGAACACCGGGCCGGCGAGTCCCATGGCTGCCATCACGGCGACCAGTCCGGCCGCGCGGGCCCGGCCCATGATCCGGGCGTAGCGGTCGGCCGCGCCGATCCGCTCGAGCTCGTCGTGGACCAGGGCCTCCAGCGCCCCGGAGCCGAGGGCCCCGCCGATGCCCCACAGCACGAATCCCACCGCGAAGGCGCCGTACGACGGCAGCAGCACCCACAGGGCGAAGCCGACGGCGGTCAGCAGCGGGCCGGCCCGCAGCAGCAGCCGGCGGGAGACCGCGTCGGCCCAGGCGCCGGACGGGACCTCCAGCAGCACACCGGTCACCGACCAGAGGGCGAACAGGGAGGAGATCTGCCCGACGGACAGCCCGGCGTCGCTGAACAGCAGCGCGTACACCGGGTAGAGCAGGACGAAGTCCTCGAGGAACGAGTAGCCGTACAGCGTGGTCGTCAGCCGACGCACGCGCGCGTCGGGGGCACGCGTGGGCGTGAGAGTCATGAGGCCTTCCCGAAGGGGCGGTTCGGACACCGGACGCGGAGGACGCACGGTGCCCGGGGCGGCCCTCGGGAGGCACGACTGGTGGATCAATGTCGCCGGGTCATGCCACCGATGGTAGGCGGCCGGACCCGGCCGGGTCCCGTCCTTTTCCGCGCGGGCGGGCGCTCACGGCTCCCGGGCGGAGGGCCGGGACGGCAGCACCACGTCCCCGCTGCGCTTGAGCCGCTGCCAGGGCAGCCGGTACCCGCTGACCGCGGTGAGGCACGCCTGGAACAGCACGAGGTACATCAGCTGGCGGTAGACGACCTGCTGCAGCGGGAGCGCCCACAGCGGACGCGGGCTCTCACCGTCGAGGCGGAAGGCGTAGACGGCGCAGACGGCCTGCACGGCCAGCACACCGGTCCAGGCCAGTACCGTGAGGAGCGGGTCGCCGAACACCAGCCCGTAGACGGTCAGCAGGTCGATCAGCGGGGCGAGGAGCGGGGTGAGGATCTGGAAGACGGCCAGCAACGGCAGGCCGAGCCGGCCGAAGCGGCCCGCGTGACCGCGCTCGAACAGGGCGTGCCGGTGCTTCCACGCGGCCTGCATCGTGCCGTAGCTCCACCGGTAGCGCTGGCGCCACAGCTGCCGCAGTGATCCCGGCGCCTCGGTCCAGGCGAGTGCGTGCTCGGCGTAGCGGACCTCCCACCCGGCCCGGTGCAGGGCCATGGTGACGTCGGTGTCCTCGGCGAGGGTGTCGCCGCTCATCATCCCGGCGTCCCGCAGGGCCGTGACGCGGAAGGCCCCGACGGCGCCGGGGACGGTGGGCAGGCAGCGCAGCAGGTCGTACATGCGGCGGTCGAGGTTGAAGCCCATGACGTACTCGATGTGCTGCCACCGGCCGAGCAGGCTCCGGCGGTTGCCGACCTTGGCGTTCCCGGCGGTGGCGCCGACGGCCGGGTCGGCGAAGGGCTGCACCAGGCGGCGTACGGTCGAGGGGGCGAAGACGGTGTCGGCGTCCAGCATCACGACGAGGTCGTGGGAGGCCCGCAGGACGCCGGCGTTCAGCGCGGACGCCTTGCCGCCGTTCGGCCGGCGCAGGACGGTGACCCCCGGAAGGCCGAGCGACTCGGCGACGTCGGCGGTGCCGTCGTCGGAACCGTCGTCCACGACGACGATCTCGACGGGGTGGTCGCTCGCGGCGAGCGAGCGGAGCGTCTTGGCGATGCACGGTCTCTCGTTGCAGGCGGGGACGACGACGCTGACGGGCCGGGTGACGGGCCGGGCGGGAGGCGGGCGCCGGCGGACGTGGTGGCGGGCGAGGACCAGCATCAGCGCGCACCGGGCCAGGACGAGCGACCCGACGACCAGCAGCAGCACGCCCACGACCGACACCACCGTCCCGGACACGGTCACGGCGGCCACGAACACCCGGCCCTTCCACAGGGTTCCCGTGTCGACGGGGCGGGTGAGGCTGTCGGTGCCGACGACGCCGGCCAGCGTGGTGAAGCGGTAGCCCTGGGCCTGGAGCCGGGGGATCAGGATGTCGAGCGCCCGCACGGTCTGCGACCGGTCCCCGCCCGAGTCGTGCAGGAGGACGACCGTTCCCCGGCCCGGCACGTCCGGCGTGGCCGCGTCGGCGACCGCCCGGGCGCCCGGGCGTTGCCAGTCCCTGGTGTCCCGGTCGATGAACGCCAGCACGTAGCCCTTCTCGCCCAGGCGGCGGGCGGCGGACCAGGCCGGCCCGTCCAGGGCGGCGGTGGTCGAGGAGTAGGGCATCCGCAGGAGCGAACTGTTGACGCCCCCGGCTCCGGCGAGGGCGAGCTGGGTCAGCGCCAGCTCGCGGTCGGTCTCGCCCTCGGACTGCGTGGCCAGGTCCCCGTGGGAGAAGGTGTGCACCCCGATCTCGTGACCGGAGCGGATCAGCCCGCGCAGGATCCCGGGGTGGCGCACGGCCTGCTGCCCGGTGACGAAGAAGGTGCCGGGCGTGCCGTGGCGGTCGAGGACGGCCCGGATCCGGGGTGTCCAGACGGGGTCCGGGCCGTCGTCGAAGGTCAGCACCACCGTTCTGTCCGGTGCCCGGTAGGTGCGCAGGCGGCCGTGGGTGGTGTCGACGACCGGGCCGCCGTCGGCGACCTCCCGGGGGACGCCGGTGGCCGGCTGTGCGGCCCGCCCCTCCTGGTCCCCGGAGAAGCCGCGGGTCGTGTACCCCTCGACCAGGAGGACCGAGACGAGGAAGGCCAGCAGGGCGAGGGGGACGGCGACGCGGAAGCGGTGCCGGGTCGGCAGGGGCGCCCGGCGCCGCCGCGGCCCCGGTGTCACCGGCGGGGGGCGGACCGGACGACGGGGGCGCCGCCGCATCAGGGGGCCCC
>NZ_JBEORT010000199.1:0-3775 GCF_040302425.1 Streptomyces sp. NPDC126497 | reverse complement strand
CGTGTGACGAACACCAGACGCGACTCCGCGCACCGCTCCTCCGCCAGCCACGACCGCACCAGCCCCAGCGCCCATACGGCCGCATCGTGCACGGACCCGACGACACCGTCCGCGGTGCCGGGCACGGTGGCCAGCACCGTTGCCGGCACCTCGCCCTCCGCCAGTGCCTCGAGGTCGGCCGCCCCCGAGACCGTCACCGGTTCCGGGAACACTTCGACGACCCTCGTGCTCCGCGCCGGCACCCAGTCCACCTGGTAGAGAGAGCCAGGAGTCGCAGCACCGGGCTGTCCGGCCGCCAAGGGGCGGACGACCAGGGATTCCACCGAGGCGACGGGAGCACCCGTCGGGTCGGCCAGGTCCAGGGTCATGGTGCCGTCGGCGTCCCGCGTCAGCCGGACCCGCAGGGCCGAGGCGCCGGAGGCGTGCAACGACACCCCGGCCCAGGAGAACGGCACTCCTCCGCGGCCGTCGGCGTCGAGCGCGAAGGCGTGCAGGGCGGCGTCGAACAGGGCAGGGTGAAGGCCGAACGCGCTGCCGTCCGTCGCTTCGTCGAGGGCGACCTCGGCGAACAGCTCGTCGCCTCGACGCCATGCGGCACGAAGGCCGCGGAACGCGGGGCCGTAGGCGAACCCGGCGTCGGCCAAGCGCTCGTAGCAGTCCGTCACGTCGACCGCGCGGGCGTCCTTCGGGGGCCACACGGACGCGTCGAAGTCGGGCCGCATGTCGGTCGGGAATTCCGCGGGAGCCAGGGTTCCGGTGGCGTGGACGGTCCACGGGGCCTGGACGTCGTCCTCGCCCCGCGCGTGTACGCCCAGAACGCACCGGCCGTCGGCGTCGGGCGTACCGACCCGCACCTGGATGTGAACACCACCGTGGGCGGGCAGCACCAACGGGGCCGACAGGGTCAGTTCCTCGACCGTGTTGCAGCCGACCTCGTCAGCGGCGCGGATGGCCAGCTCCAGCAGAGCCGTGCCGGGCACCAGGACCGAGCCCTGCACCTCGTGGTCGGCCAGCCACGGATGGGACTGGAGCGACAGCCGGCCGGTGAACACCATTCCGTCCGAGCCCTCGGTGCCGGCCAGTTCGACGGCCGCGCCCAGCAGCGGGTGCTCGGCGGCACCGAGCCCGGCGAACCGCACGTCCCCCGCCCGGGTCAATTCACCCGCAGGCCAGTAGCGCTGTCGTTGGAAGGCGTAGGTCGGCAGGTCGACGGTCCGCGCGCCGGTGCCGTCGAAGTACGCGGCCCAGTCCACCCGGGCCCCGGACACGTGCAGCCGGGCGAGTGCGGTGAGGGCCGCCGTCTCCTCGGCGCGGTCCTTGCGCAGCAGCGGGATCAGGTGCGCCTCGTCGCCGGCGCTCTCGCGGGCCATGCCGCTGAGCACACCGTCCGGGCCGAGTTCAAGGAAGCGTGTGACGCCCTGCTCCGCCAGGACACGGACTCCATCGGCGAAGCGTACGGCGTCACGGACATGGGTCACCCAGTACGCGGGGATGCTGAGTTCTCCGGCTGCGGCGAGACTTCCCGACACGTTGGAGACCAGGGGCAGCCGGGGCTCGCTGAACGTCAACTCCTCGGCGACCGTGCGGAAGTCGTCCAGCATCGGTTCCATCAGCGGGGAGTGGAAGGCGTGCGACACCCGCAGCCGGGTCGTACGGCGCCCCAGCCCGCGGAACACCCCGGCGACCGCCTCCACCGCGGCCTCGGCACCCGAAACCACCACGGAAGTGGGACCGTTGACGGCCGCGACCGACACCTCACCGGTCAGGTGCGGCAGCACCTCCGCCTCCGTCGCCTCCACCGCCACCATCGCACCACCGGCGGGCAGCGCCTGCATCAGCCGGCCCCGCGCGGCCACCAGCGCACACGCGTCCGCCAGGGAGAACACCCCCGCCACATGCGCGGCCGCGATTTCACCGATGGAGTGGCCGGCGACGTAGTCGGGGCGCACGCCCCAGGCGTCGAGCAGGCGGTACAGCGCCACTTCCAGGGCGAAGAGTCCGGCCTGGGCGTAGGCGGTCCGGTTCAGTGCCTCCTCGTCCTCACCCCACACGACCTCACGCAACGGCCGGTCGAGGTGCTCGTCCAGGCCCGCGCACACCGCGTCGAACGCCTCCGCGAACACCGGGAAACGCCCGTACAGCTCACGGCCCATGCCCAGCCGCTGCGAACCCTGACCCGAGAACAGGAACGCCGTGCGACCTCCGTCGGCCACGCCCTCCACGACGCCCGCGTCCGGGAGACCCGCGGCGAGTGCCTCCAGGGCAGTGGCCTTGTCCTGCGCCAGCACCACAGCCCGGTGGTCGAAGAGGGAGCGTTGCGTGGCCAGCGCGAACCCGAGGTCCACGCCACGGACCGCCGAGCCGTCCGCCGCCACGAACTCCCGCAGCCGCTCGGCCTGCGCACGCAGCGCGGCCTCACTCTTTCCGGAGAGGACCCACGGCACCATGTCGGAGGCGGTCTCGGGTTCCCGCACCGCCTCGGGCGCCCCCTCGATGTCGGCGTCGGGCTGTTCGAGGATGACGTGTGCGTTGGTGCCGCTGATGCCGAAGGACGACACACCCGCACGGCGCGGGCGTCCCTCGCCCGGCCACTCCACCGGTTCGGTCAGCAACTCCACCGCACCCGCCGACCAGTCGACGTGCGACGACGGCGCATCCACGTGCAGGGTGCGCGGCAGCTCACCGTGCCGCATCGCCATCACCATCTTGATCACACCGGCCACACCCGCCGCAGCCTGCGTGTGCCCGATGTTCGACTTCACCGACCCCAGCCACAACGGCCGGCCCTCCGGCCGGTCCTGACCGTAGGCGGCGATCAACGCCTGCGCCTCGATCGGATCACCCAGCGTCGTGCCCGTGCCGTGCGCCTCCACCACATCCACCTCACCGGCGGACAGCCCCCCACTGGCCAGCGCCTGCCGGATCACCCGCTGCTGCGACGGACCGTTCGGCGCCGTCAGACCGTTCGACGCACCGTCCTGGTTGACCGCACTGCCCCGCACCACGGCCAGCACCCGATGACCATGACGCCGCGCGTCCGACAACCGCTCCAGCACCAGCACACCCACGCCCTCGGACCAGCCGACCCCGTCGGCCGCATCCGCGAACGAACGGCACCGGCCGTCCGCCGACAACCCACCCTGACGCGAGAACTCCACGAACGTCATCGGCGTCGACATCACCGTCACACCACCGGCCACCGCCAGCGAGCACTCACCCGAACGCAACGCCTGCGCCGCCCAGTGCAACGCCACCAACGACGACGAACACGCCGTGTCCACCGTCACCGCAGGACCCTCGAACCCGAACGTGTACGCCACACGACCCGACGCCACACTGCCCGCGCTGCCGCTCCCCTGGTAACCCTCGAACTCGGGCCCTGTCAGGAGGTTGGCGTAGTCGTGATACATGACGCCGGCGAAGACGCCGGTCCGGCTGCCCCGCAGCGAGACCGGGTCCATCCCGGCCCGCTCGATCGCCTCCCAGGTCGTCTCCAGCAGCAGACGCTGCTGCGCGTCCGTCGCCACCGCCTCCCGCGGGCTCATCCCGAAGAACTCGGGGTCGAAGTCCCCGGCGTCGTGCAGGAAACCGCCCGAGCGCGTGTACGTCGTCCCGGGCACACTCCGGTCCGGGTTGTAGAGGGACTCGACATCCCATCCGCGGTCAACCGGGAACTCGGACACGGCGTCGACGCCGTCGGACACCAGCCGCCACAGGTCCTCCGGCGAGGACACCCCACCCGGGTAACGGCACGCCATCCCCACGATCACCACCG
>NZ_JBEORT010000198.1:0-3798 GCF_040302425.1 Streptomyces sp. NPDC126497 | reverse complement strand
GCCTTCCACTCGCCGCTGATGGAGCCGATGCTGGACGCCTTCCGCGAGGTCGCGCAGGGGCTGGCCTACGCCGAGCCGCGCATCCCGGTCGTGTCGAACGTGACCGGTGGGATCGCCGGCCCCGGCCTGCTGTGCTCGGCCGACTACTGGGTGCGCCACGTCCGCGGCACCGTCCGCTACGCCGACGGCGTGCGCGCCCTGGCCGACGCCGGAGCGGACGCCTTCCTGGAACTGGGGCCCGGCGCCGTCCTCACCGCCCTGACCCGGCAGACCCTCGGCGACGAGGCGGACGTCGTGGCGGCACCCGCGCTGCGCGCCCGGCGCGACGAACAGACCGCGCTGCTCACCGGAGTGGCCGAGCTGCACGTCGCGGGCGTCCGCGTCGACTGGGCCGCCTTCTTCGAGGGGACCGGCGCCCGCCGCACCGACGTCCCCACCTACGCCTGGCAGCACCGCGCCTACTGGCCGCGCCCCCTCGCCTTCGCCGGGGACGTGGCCGGCGCCGGACTCGTCCCCGCCGAACACCCCCTGCTCGGTGCGGCGGTGTCCCTGGCCGGCACCAGCGGCGTGCTGCTCACCGGGCGGGTGTCCCTGCGCACCCACCCCTGGCTCACCGACCACACCATGGGCGGCATGGTCCTCTTCCCGGCCACCGGCTTCCTCGAACTGGCCGTGCGCGCCGGCGACCAGGTGGGCTGCGGCCGGGTCCAGGAACTCACCCTCACCACCCCGCTCGTGCTCGACGCCCGGGGCGCCGTCGCCGTCCAGGTGAGGGTCGGAGCCCCCGACGAGTCCGGCGGCCGGGAACTCGGCATCCACTCCCGGCCCGCCGACGCCCCCGACGAGCCGTGGACCCAGCACGCCACCGGCGTCCTCGTCCCCGACGAGCGGCGGATCGAGTTCGACGCCACCCACTGGCCGCCGCAGGGCACCGAACCCCTCGACCTGACCGGCTTCTACGAGCGCACCGAGTACGGGCCCCTCTTCCAGGGCCTGCGCGCCGCCTGGGTCCGGGGCGAGGAGGTCTTCGCCGAACTGGAACTGCCCGGCCGCACGGACGACGCCGAACTCTTCGCCCTGCACCCGGCCCTGCTCACCGCAGCCCTGCACGCCGTGGAGTTCGTGGAACTGAAGGACGCCGACCAGGGCCTGCTGCCGTTCTCCTGGTCCGGGGTGTCCCTGCACGCCTCCGGTGCCGCCCGGCTGCGGGCGCGCCTGGCCAAGGCCGGGGAGGACACCGTGTCCATCACGGCCGTCGACCCCGCCGGCCGGCCCGTGCTGTCCGTCGAGGCGCTGGCCCTGCGCCCCTCGTCCGCCGCCCGGTTGCTCGGACCGGGGGCCGCGGGCCGGCCCGCCTCCCCGGCCGCGCGCACGGCCCGCCCGGCCGCGACCGTCTCCACCGTCCCGGCCCACGCGGCCGACACGGCCTCCTTCCGCGACCGGCTGGCCACCCTCGGCGCCGACGAACGGGAACAGGCCCTGCACGACCTGGTCGTCACCTGCGCCGCGGAACTCCTCGGCCACCCCGACACCTCCGAGGTCGACCCCGCACGCGACTTCCTGGAACTCGGCTTCGACTCCCTCATCGGCATCGAACTGCGCCGCAGGCTCGGCGAGGCCACCGGCCTGCAGCTGCCCGCGAGCATCGTCTACGACAGCGGCTCGCCGAACGGCCTCACCTCCTGGCTGCTCACCGAACTGGGCGCCCAGGGCGGCGGCACCGCCCCGCGCGGCGGCGTCCCCGGCGGCCCGGTCGAGAACGACTCGCTGGAGCGGCTGTTCCTCGACGGCATCGCCCGGGGCAGGACCCGGGAGGCGCAGCGCATGCTGGCCGCCGTCGCGGCCCTGCGGCCCACCTTCGAGGCGACCGCCGAACTGGAGGACCTGCCCTGGCCGGTGACGCTCGCCGAAGGACCGGCCACCCCCCGGCTGGTCTGCGTCAGCGCGCCCACCGCCAACGGCGGCGTCCACCAGTACGCCCAGCTCTCCGCGCACTTCCGGGGCAGCCGCGACGTGGCCGCGCTGCCACTGGTCGGGTTCGCCACCGGTGAGGCCCTGCCCGCCGGACCCGAGGCCGCCGCCCGGGTGATCGCCGAGAGCGCCCTGCAGGCCGCCGACGGCCGGCCCTTCGTCCTCGTCGGCCACTCCTCCGGCGGCTCCCTCGCCTACGCCGCCGCCGGCGTGCTCGAGAACACCTGGGGCATCCGCCCCGCCGCCGTCGTGCTGCTCGACACCCTGAGCATCCAGCACAAGAACGACGAGGGCGTGGACTTCTCGGGCATGATGCGGTTCAACTTCACCGCCGTCGACGACTCGCCCGTACGGCTCACCAACTCCCGGCTGTCCGCGATGGGCCGCTGGATGGTGCTGCTCAACTCCCTCGACGTGCACCCCACCACCGCGCCCGTACTCGAGGTCAAGTGCACCCGCGCCCTCATCGAGGGCGTCCCCGCACCGGACGCCGACACCCTGCACGAACCGTTGGTGCCGTCGGCCACGGTACGACCGGTCGACGCCGACCACCTCTCCCTGATCCGTGAGGACTCCGCGAAGGCCGCCGCCCTCATGGAGGAATGGCTGACCGCCCTGGAGGGGCCGGCGGCGGCCACCCGATAACCGACGACCACGAGGGAATCCACCAGTTCTCATCCCGGGGCCGGGCGCGTGTGGTGTCCACCACCGCGCCCGGCCCCGCATTTCTCCCCAGGCTCTAGGGAAACCCGCAGTCCGGGACGGCCAGACTGGCCACCGGACCGGGCCCGGGACCACGGCCCGGACCGACAGAGCCACCGGTGTGCCTCCTGCGCGCACCGCGGGTCCTTCGAACAGGGTCGGGGCGTGGAATCCGGGAATCGCCGCTCTCCGCGTTTTCCGGAATCTGAGTGAGAGGTGGGCACCTGATGTCGAACGAGGACAAGCTCCGCGCGTACCTCAAGCGGGCGATCGCCGACCTCCAGGAGGCCCGGCAGCAGCTCAGCGAGGCCGAGAACCGCGACCGCGAGCCCGTCGCCGTCGTCGCGATGGCCTGCCGCTACCCCGGCGGCGTCCGTTCCCCCGAGGAACTGTGGGAACTGGTCCGCAACGGCGTGGACGCCGTCTCCGCGTTCCCCGCCAACCGCGGCTGGGACCTCGACCGGCTGTTCCACCCCGACCCCGCCCACCACGGCACCACCTACACCCGCGAGGGCGGCTTCCTGCACGAGGCCGGCGAGTTCGACCCGGCGTTCTTCGGGATCTCCCCGCGCGAGGCGCTCGCCATGGACCCGCAGCAGCGCCTGCTCCTGGAGACCTCCTGGGAGGTCCTGGAACGCGCCGGTGTCCTCCCGGACTCCCTCACCGGCAGCCCCACCGGCGTCTTCGTCGGCACCGGGCACGGGGACTACGACAGTGCCTCCCGGGGACGCCGGGAAGAGGTCGCCGGACACCTCCTGACCGGCAACACGGTCGCCGTCGCCTCCGGCCGGCTGTCCTACACGTACGGCTTCGAGGGCCCCGCCGTCACCGTCGACACCGCTTGCTCCTCCTCCCTGGTCGCCCTGCACCTGGCCGTGCGTTCCCTGCGCCAGGGGGAGTGCTCCCTCGCCCTGGCGGGCGGCGCCACGGTCATGTCGACGCCGAAGATGTTCACCGAGTTCTCCCGGCAGCGCGGCCTGGCCCCCGACGGCCGCTGCAAGGCGTTCGCCGCCGCCGCCGACGGCACCGCCTGGTCCGAGGGCGTCGGCATGCTCCTGCTGGAACGCCTCTCCGACGCCCGCCGAGGCGGCCACCCCGTGCTCGCCGTGATCCGCGGCTCCGCCG
>NZ_JBEORT010000197.1:0-3929 GCF_040302425.1 Streptomyces sp. NPDC126497 | reverse complement strand
TCCACCGGCACCACCTCGGCACCCGCCGGAGGCCACTGCACCAGATCGAACCCCGCCGGCACCACACCCTCCACCAGGAAACCGGAGGCATGGGTCGTCCACGGGGCGTCCTCGGAGCCTTCGGGACGGGAGTAAACGGCGAGGGTGCGGTGGTCGGCGTCCTGGGGTCCCACCACGACGCGGACCTGGACGGCACCCTGCTCGGGCAGCACCAGCGGCGCGGCCAGCGTCAGTTCCTCCAGCGTCGCACAGCCCACGGCCTCACCGGCCTTCAGGGCGAGTTCCACCAGTCCCGTACCCGGCAGCAGGGTGCGGCCCAGGACGACGTGATCGGCCAGCCACGGCTGCGCCTCCACCGACAACCGGCCCGTCAGCACCACACCACCCGAGTCCGGCAACGCCACCATCGCACCCAGCAACGGGTGACCGGTCGCCTCCAGGCCCGCAGCGCGGGCGTCGGCCACTGCGGTGACCGTGGTGTGCTCCGGCCAGTACGTACGGCGTTGGAAGGCGTAGGTCGGCAGGTCGACGGTCCGCGCGCCGGTGCCGGCGAAGTACGCGGCCCAGTCCACCCGGGCCCCGGACACGTGCAGTCGGGCGAGTGCGGTGAGGGCCGCCGTCTCCTCGGCGTGGTCCTTGCGCAGCAGCGGGATCAGGTGTGCGTCGTCGCCGGCGCTCTCGCGGGCCATGCCGCTGAGCACACCGTCCGGCCCCAGCTCCACGAAACGCGTGACGCCCTGCCCGGCCAGGGCGCGGATGCCGTCGGCGAAGCGCACGGCCTCGCGGACGTGGGTCACCCAGTAGGCGGCCGACGCCAACTGACCGGGCTCCGCCAAGGCACCGGACACGTTCGAGACGACCGGCACCCGCGGCTCGCTGTAGGTCAGTCCCTCGGCGACCGTGCGGAAGTCGTCCAGCATCGGTTCCATCAGCGGGGAGTGGAAGGCGTGCGACACCCGCAGCCGGGTCGTACGACGACCCAGCCCCCGGAATGCCTCCGCCACCGTCTCCACCGCGGCCTCGGCACCCGAAACCACCACCGAGGAAGGCCCGTTGACGGCCGCGACCGACACCTCACCGGTCAGGTGCGGCAGCACCTCCGCCTCCGTCGCCTCCACCGCCACCATCGCGCCACCGGCCGGCAGCGCCTGCATCAGCCGGCCCCGCGCGGCCACCAGCGCACACGCGTCCGCCAGCGAGAACACCCCCGCCACATGCGCGGCCGCCACCTCACCGATCGAATGCCCGGCCACGAACTCCGGCCGCACACCCCACGACTCCACCAGCCGGAACAACGCCACCTCGACCGCGAACAGTCCGGCCTGGGCATAGACGGTCCGGTTCAGTACCTCCGCGTCCTCACCCCACACCACCTCACGCAACGGCCGGTCCAGGTGCTCGTCCAGCCCCGCGCACACCGCGTCGAACGCCTCCGCGAACACCGGGAAACGCCCATACAGCTCACGGCCCATGCCCAGCCGCTGCGACCCCTGACCCGAGAACAGGAACGCCGTACGGCCTCCACCGGCCAGCCCCTCCACGACACCCGCGTCCGGACGCCCCGCAGCGAACGCCTCCAGAGCAGCCGACTTGTCCTGCGCCAGCACCACAGCACGGTGCTCGAAGACCGACCGCTGAGTCGCCAGCGAGAACCCGAGATCCACACCACGGACCCGAGCCTCCTGCACGAACTCCCGCAGCCGCTCGGCCTGCGCCCGCAGCGCGGCCTCACTCTTACCGGAGAGAACCCACGGCACCACACCAGCCGTTTCGGAGTCGTCGTCGGCATCGAGGGCCGCCGGAGCGGTTTCGCCGACAGATGCGGGTTGTTCGAGGATGAGGTGGGCGTTGGTGCCGCTGATGCCGAACGAGGACACCCCCGCACGACGCGGCCCTGGACCCTGCGCCCATTCCACCGGCTCGGTCAGCAGCTCCACCGCACCCGCCGACCAGTCCACGTGCGACGACGGCGCATCCACGTGCAGCGTGCGCGGCAGCTCACCGTGCCGCATCGCCATCACCATCTTGATCACACCGGCCACACCCGCCGCAGCCTGCGTGTGCCCGATGTTCGACTTGATCGACCCCAGCCACAACGGCCGGCCCTCCGGCCGGTCCTGACCGTAGGCGGCGATCAACGCCTGCGCCTCGATCGGATCACCCAGCGTCGTGCCCGTGCCGTGCGCCTCCACCACATCCACCTCACCGGCGGACAGCCCCCCACTGGCCAGCGCCTGCCGGATCACCCGCTGCTGCGACGGACCGTTCGGCGCCGTCAGACCGTTCGACGCACCGTCCTGGTTGACCGCACTGCCCCGCACCACCGCCAGCACCCGATGCCCAAGACGCCGCGCATCCGACAACCGCTCCAGCACCAGCACACCCACACCCTCGGACCAGCCGGCTCCATCGGCGGTGTCGGAGAAGGCCTTGCAGCGGCCGTCGGCGGAGAGGGCTCCCTGGCGGGAGAATTCGACGAAGGCGGTGGGCGTGGCCATGACGGTGACACCACCGGCCACCGCGAGCGAGCACTCACCCGAACGCAACGCCTGCGCCGCCCAGTGCAACGCCACCAACGACGACGAACACGCCGTGTCCACCGTCACCGCAGGACCCTCGAACCCGAACGTGTACGCCACACGACCGGAAGCGATGCTGGGAGCACTGCCGTTGCCGCGGAAGCCCTCGTACTGCTGGTCGGCGAGGATGCTTCCGTAGTCGCTGTACATGACGCCGGCGAAGACGCCGGTCCGGCTGCCCCGCAGCGAGACCGGGTCCATCCCGGCCCGCTCGATCGCCTCCCACGTCGTCTCCAGCAGCAACCGCTGCTGCGCGTCCGTCGCCATCGCCTCCCGCGGACTCATCCCGAAGAAGTCCGCGTCGAAGGCGCCCGCGTCATGCAGGAAACCACCCGAGCGCGTATACGACGTCCCAGGCACCTCCCGGTCCGCGCTGTACAACGAATCGACATCCCAGCCACGATCAGCCGGGAACTCGGTCACGGCGTCGACGCCGTCGGACACCAGCCGCCACAGGTCCTCCGGCGAGGACACCCCACCCGGGTAACGGCACGCCATCCCCACGATCACCACCGGATCGTCCGCCACCGACGGCAACGACCCCACCGGCACAGCCACGTCGCGCACGGTGCCGAGCACGGTGTCGAGGAGGTGATCGGCGAGGAGTTCCGCGGTCGGGTAGTCGAAGACCACGGTGGCGGGCAGGCGCAGTCCGGTCGCCTTGCCCAGCCGGTTGCGCAGCTCCACGGCCGTCAGGGAGTCGAAGCCCAGGTCCTGGAAGGCCCGGTCGGGGCTGACCGTCTGTGCGCCCGAGTGGCCGAGGACGAGGGCGATGTGTCCGCGCACCAGGTCCAGCATCATCTCGCGGCGCTCGGTCTCGCCGAGCACGGTCAGCCGTTCGGCCAGCCCGGTGGTCTCGGTGGAACCCGTGGCCGCCGTGCGGCGGGTGGACGTCCGGATCAGCCCGCTGAGCAGCGGCGGAACCTCCCCCTGCGCGCGGAGCGCCGGGAAGTCGAGGCGCACGGGCAGGACGACGGCCGCGTCAGCGGCCACCGCGGCGTCGAGCAGGGCGACGCCCTGCTCCGCCGTCACCGGAGGAAGGCCGGAGCGGGTGATGCGGCGGCGGTCGGTCTCCGACAGCGACCGGGTCATGCCCGCCTCCTGCGACCACGGACCCCACACCAACGACACCCCCGGCAACCCCAGCGCACGACGCCGCCGCACCAGAGCGTCCAGGAACGCGTTACCGGCCGCATAAGCCGACTGACCCGCACTGCCGAACGTCCCCGCCACCGACGAGAACACCACGAAAGCCGTGAGGTCGAGGTCCTTGGTCGCCTCGTGCAGATGCCAGGCCCCGTCCACCTTGGGACGCAGCACCCGCGCCAGCCGCTCGCCCGTCAGCGACTC
>NZ_JBEORT010000196.1:0-3988 GCF_040302425.1 Streptomyces sp. NPDC126497 | reverse complement strand
CGGCCTCCCCCACAGCCAACACCGCGCCCAGCAGCCCAGAGGTGAGCCCGGCGCCCGGCTCGACGTCCAGCAGACCGAACCGCCCCGGATGCTCCAGCTGGGCCGATCGGACCAACCCCCTGACCGGGGCGTCCGTCAGGCCCTCGGCGTCTTCGGACGCACCGACGACGAAGACCAGACGGGAAGCGGCGAACCTCTCGTCCGCCAGCCAGTCCCGTACGAGGGTCAGAGCCCGGTCGGCCGCCTGGTGCGCCGACTCGACGACGTCCGGCCGCGAACTCGTCACGGCGACCAGCACCGTGCCGGGCACGTCGTCCCCGGCCAGTGCATCGAGGTCGGTGGCGGTGACCGGAGCGTCCGCGTCGGCGGCGATCGTAGCGAGGACCTCGTCGCCGAGCAGTGCGACGGGGTACGGAGAAGGAGTACCGGTCACGGCACGGGCGGGCACCCAGTCCACGTGGTAGAGGGACTTCGCGCCGTTCTCGGACGCGCTGCCGACGGCCGAGGCGGACCGTACGACGAGGGACTCCACCGAGGCGACGGGAGCACCCGCCGGGTCGGCCAGCTCGACGGCCAGGGAGTCGTCACCGGTCCTGGTCAGCCGGACGCGCAGTGCCGAGGCGCCGGACGCGTGCAGGCGCACGCCTTCCCAGGAGAAGGGCACGCCACCGAGCACGGTGCCGTCACCGTCGTCGCCGAAGGCGAAGGAGGCGTGCAGGGCGGCGTCGAAGAGCGCGGGGTGGAGCCCGTAGGTGCCACCGCCGACGTTCTCGTTGAGCGTCACCTCGGCGAAGACCTCGTCGCCCCGTCGCCAGGCGGCCCGCAGGCCCTGGAAGACCGGACCGTAGCGGAGGCCGGCCTCGGCCAGCAGCTCGTAGCAGTCCGTCACGTCGACCTCGTGGGCGTCCTTCGGCGGCCAGACGGACACGTCGAAGTCGGAACGCGCGACGGTCGCCCCGTCGGCCAGTGTGCCGTGCGCGTGCACGGTCCAGGGGCTGCGGTCGTCGTCCCCGTCGGGCCGCGAGTGAACGGCGACGCTACGGCGCCCCGTCTCGTCCGCTTCACCGACGGTGACCTGGATACGGGTGCCGCCGTGGGCGGGCAGGACGAACGGGGTCGGCAGGGTCAGTTCCTCGACCGTGTCGCAGCCGACCTCGTCAGCGGCGCGGATGGCCAGCTCCAGCAGGGCCGTGCCCGGCACGAGCACCGATCCCCCAACCGCGTGGTCGGCCAGCCACGGTTGTGACTGGAGCGACAGCCGCCCGGTGAGCACCACCCCGTCGGTGCCGGCCAGCTCGACGGCCGCGCCCAGCAGCGGGTGGCCCGGGGTGCCGAGGCCCGCCAGGCGGATGTCACCGGCGCCGGTGGCGGATCCCACGGGCCAGAAGTACTCGTGCTGGAAGGCGTACGTCGGCAGGTCCACCGGGCGCCCGCCCGTTCCGTCGAGCACGGCGGCCCAGTCGGCGTGACCGCCGCGGACGTGCAGCTCGGCCAGAGCTCGCAGAGCGGTGGTGATCTCCTCCCGGTCCTTGCGCAGCACGGGTATGAGGAGGGCGTCGTCGCCGGCGCTCTCACGGGCCATGCCGCTGAGCACACCGTCCGGACCCAACTCCACGAAACGGGTCACGCCCTGGCCCGCCAGGGCGCGGATGCCGTCGGCGAAGCGCACGGCCTCACGGACATGGGCCACCCAGTAGGCGGCGGAGGTGAGCTGTTCGTCACCGGCAAGCGTGCCCGTGACGTTCGAGACCACGGGAATACGGGGCGTGCGGAACGACAGTCCTTCCACGACCGTGCGGAAGTCGTCCAGCATCGGTTCCATCAGCGGCGAGTGGAAGGCGTGCGACACCCGCAGCCGGGTCGTACGACGACCCAGCCCCCGGAATGCCTCCGCCACCGCCTCCACCGCGGCCTCGGCACCCGAAACCACCACCGAGGAAGGCCCGTTGACGGCCGCGACCGACACCTCACCGGTCAGGTGCGGCAGCACCTCCGCCTCCGTCGCCTCCACCGCCACCATCGCACCACCGGCCGGCAGCGCCTGCATCAACCGGCCCCGCGCGGCCACCAGCGCACACGCGTCCGCCAGCGAGAACACCCCCGCCACATGCGCGGCCGCCACCTCACCGATCGAATGCCCGGCCACGAACTCCGGCCGCACACCCCACGACTCCACCAGCCGGAACAACGCCACCTCGACCGCGAACAGTCCGGCCTGGGCATAGACGGTCCGGTTCAGTACCTCCTCGTCCTCACCCCACACCACCTCGCGCAACGGCCGGTCCAGGTGCTCGTCCAGCCCCGCGCACACCGCGTCGAACGCCTCCGCGAACACCGGGAAACGCCCGTACAGCTCACGGCCCATACCCAGCCGCTGCGACCCCTGACCCGAGAACAGGAACGCCGTACGGCCCTGTTCGGTCGCGCCGACGATCGCGGCGGAGTCGCTCTCCCCCACGCACACCGCGGCCAGGCCTCGCACGGCGGACTCACGGTCGTCGGCGAGGACGACGGCACGGTGGTCGAAGACGGAGCGCTGTGTGGCCAGGGAGCGGCCGAGGTCCACGGCACGCAGTTCGGGGGCGGCCTCGACGCGGGCCAGGAGACGTGCGGCCTGGGCGTGCAGGGCGGCCTCGGTCTTGCCGGAGAGGACCCACGGCACCACGCCGGGGGCAAGCGAGGCGAGTCCGCCGTTTCCTGCGTCCTCCTCATCCGCCCTCTCGTACTCGGGTTGTTCGAGGATGAGGTGGGCGTTGGTGCCGCTGATGCCGAACGAGGACACCCCCGCACGACGCGGCCCTGGACCCTGCGCCCATTCCACCGGCTCGGTCAGCAGCTCCACCGCACCCGCCGACCAGTCGACGTGCGACGACGGCGCATCCACGTGCAGAGTGCGCGGCAGCACACCGTGCCGCATCGCCATCACCATCTTGATCACACCGGCCACACCCGCCGCAGCCTGCGTGTGACCCAGGTTCGACTTCACCGACCCCAGCCACAACGGCCGGCCCTCCGGCCGGTCCTGACCGTAGGCGGCGATCAACGCCTGCGCCTCGATCGGATCACCCAGCGTCGTGCCCGTGCCGTGCGCCTCCACCACATCCACCTCACCGGCGGACAGCCCCCCACTGGCCAGCGCCTGCCGGATCACCCGCTGCTGCGACGGACCGTTCGGCGCCGTCAGACCGTTCGACGCACCGTCCTGGTTGACCGCACTGCCCCGCACCACCGCCAGCACCCGATGCCCAAGACGCCGCGCGTCCGACAACCGCTCCAGCACCAGCACACCCACACCCTCGGACCAGCCGACCCCGTCGGCCGCATCCGCGAACGAACGGCACCGGCCGTCCGCCGACAACCCACCCTGACGCGAGAACTCCACGAACGTCATCGGCGTCGACATCACCGTCACACCACCGGCCACCGCCAGCGAGCACTCACCCGAACGCAACGCCTGCGCCGCCCAGTGCAACGCCACCAACGACGACGAACACGCCGTATCCACCGTCACCGCAGGACCCTCGAACCCGAACGTGTACGCCACACGACCGGAAGCGATGCTGGGAGCACTGCCGTTGCTGCGGAAGCCCTCGTACTGCTCGTCGGTGAGCATGTTGCCGTAGTCGTTGTACATGACGCCGGCGAAGACGCCGGTCCGGCTGCCCCGCAGCGAGACCGGGTCCATCCCGGACCGCTCGATCGCCTCCCAGGTCGTCTCCAGCAGCAGACGCTGCTGCGCGTCCGTCGCCACCGCCTCCCGCGGGCTCATCCCGAAGAAGTCCGCGTCGAAGGCGCCCGCGTCGTGCAGGAAGCCGCCGGCCTTGGTGTAGCTGGTGCCCGAGGCCTCGCGGTCGGGGTTGTAGAGGACGTCGGCGTCCCAGCCGCGGTTGACGGGGAACTCGGTCACGGCGTCGACGCCGTCGGACACCAGCCGCCACAGGTCCTCCGGCGAGGACACCCCACCCGGGTAACGGCACGCCATCCCCAC
>NZ_JBEORT010000195.1:0-3995 GCF_040302425.1 Streptomyces sp. NPDC126497 | reverse complement strand
AACGTGACCGGTGGGATCGCCGGCCCCGGCCTGCTGTGCTCGGCCGACTACTGGGTGCGCCACGTCCGCGGCACCGTCCGCTACGCCGACGGCGTCGGGGCGCTCACCGGCGCCGGGGCGAACGCCTTCCTGGAGATCGGCCCCGACGGCGTCCTGACCGCACTCACCCGCCGGTGCCTCGACACCGACGCCGACGCCGACACGGTCGCCGTTCCCGCCCTACGGGAGGACCGGTCCGAGGAGACCGCGCTGCTCGTCGCGCTGGCCCGGCTGCACGTCTGCGGCGTCCGCGTCGACTGGCGGCAGTGCTTCGACGGCACCGGTGCCCGCCGCACCGAACTGCCGACCTACCCCTTCCAACGGTCCCGCCACTGGCCCGACGCACAGCGGCCCACGGCGGGCGGAACCGGTCCGGACCTCCTGGACGCGGCCTTCTGGAGCGCGGTCGAGGGCGAGGACCTCGCCACGCTCGCCGCCGACCTCGCGGTCGACACCGAAGCGCTGGGCGCGGTCCTGCCCGCGCTGTCCACCTGGCGGCGCAGGCAGCGCGACCAGGCGATGGTCGACGGGGTCAGGCACCACGAGGCGTGGAAGCCGCTGTCGCTGCCCTCCTCCGCGCCCACCGCCGCCGGCACCTGGCTGGCGGTCGTCCCCGAGGCGCTCGCCGACGACCCGTGGGTGGCCGCCGTCCTGGCGGCCGTCGGCACCGACGTCGTGCCGCTCACCGTCGGCACCGCCGACCGCGATGCGCTCGCCGAACGGTTGCGCGGCCTGCTGTCCCAGGGCGCCGCCCTCACCGGAGTGCTGTCCCTGCTCGCGCTCACGGACGCCGCGCAGACTCCGGCCGTCCCGACGGCGGTCCTGCTCCAGGCCCTGCTGGACGCCGAGGTCGCCGCGCCCCTGTGGTGCGTGACGCGCGGCGCCGTCGCGGTCGCCGGCACGGAGCGGCTCACCGCTCCCGCCCAGGCGGCGGTGTGGGGGCTCGGCCGGGTCGCGGCGCTGGAGATCCCGGCGCGGTGGGGCGGGCTGATCGACCTGCCCGCCGTCCTGGACGACCGTGCCGCGCGGCGGTTCGCCGCCGTCCTCGCCGGACACGACGGCGAGGACCAGGTGGCCGTGCGCGCCTCGGCCGTCTTCGGCCGCCGGCTCGTGCCCGCCCCGCAGGCCGCCCCCGACGCGGGCTGGGAGCCGAGCGGCACCGTCCTGGTCACCGGGGGCACCGGGGGCCGCGGCGCCCATGTGGCGCGCTGGCTGGCCGCCGCCGGAGCCGCCCGTCTGGTCCTGGTCGGCCGACGCGGCCCGGACGCGCCCGGTGCCGCCGGCCTCGCCGCCGAACTGCGCGGCCTCGGCGCCGAGGTGACGATCGTCGCCTGCGACGCCGCCGACCGCGACGCGCTCGCCGCCGTCCTCGCCGGCATCCCCGAGGACACCCCGCTGACCGGTGTGGTGCACGCCGCCGGCATCGTCGACGACGGCGTGCTCGACGACCTCACTCCGGAGCGGTTCGTCCAGGTGTACCGCGCCCGCACCGCTCCCGCCGTCCACCTGGACGAACTGACCCGAGGCCTGGACCTGACGGCGTTCGTGCTCTGCTCCTCGGTGGCCGGCACGGTCGGCACCGCGGGGCGCGCCAACCTCGCCGCCGCCACCGCCGTCCTCGACGCGCTCGCCCGCCGCCGCCGCGACGAGGGCCTGCCCGCGACGTCCCTCGCCTGGGGCGCCTGGACCGACGAGGAACCCGGCGCGGACACCACCGGCCCCACGGGCACCGGCACCGCCGCACGCCCGGTCCGCACCGCCGGTCACCCGGCCGTGCACCCGGACCTCGCGCTCGCCGCCCTGCGACAGGCCGTGACCCGGCCGGAGCCGGCGCCCGTGGTCTTCGACCCGCGTCAGCCGCAGGTGCTGGAGACCCTCATCGGCATCCGCGGCAGCGCCCTGCTGCGGGACCTGCCGGACGCCCGGCAGGCACTGGCCGACGCGGCCGTCGCGCGGCAGCGGACCGAGACGGCCGCCTCCGGGCTCGCCGCGCGGCTGCGGGAGCTGCCCGCCGCCGACCGCACCGCGGTCCTCGGCGACCTGGTCCGCACCCACGCCGCCGCCGTCCTCGGCCACCCGGGGCCGGAGGCCGTCGCTCCCGACCGCAACTTCCGCGACCTGGGCTTCGACTCGCTGACCGCGATCGAACTGCCCGACCGGCTCGCCCTCGCCACCGGGCTGCGCCTGCCCGCCACCACGGTCTACGACTTCCCGACCGCGCAGGCCCTGGCCGAGCACCTGCTCGCCGAACTCCTCGGCGAGCAGGACACCGGGCCCGGCCTCGCCCGGATGAACGCCGCCGGGCCGTCCGACGACCCGGTCGTCATCGTCGGCATGGCCTGCCGCCTCCCCGGCGGCGTGCGCTCCCCGCAGGACCTGTGGCAGATGCTGAGCGAGGGCCGCGACGGCATCGAGGCCTTCCCCGAGGACCGGGGCTGGGACCTCGCCACCCTGGCGACCGGCGGCGCGGACGGCCGCGGCCGCAGCGCCACCCTCAGGGGCGGGTTCGTCGAAGGGGCCGCCGAGTTCGACGCCGGTTTCTTCGGGATCTCCCCCCGCGAGGCCATCGCCATGGACCCGCAGCAGCGCCTGCTCCTGGAGACCACCTGGGAGGCGTTCGAGCGGGCCGGCATCGACGCCGACGGGCTGCGCGGCAGCCGCACCGGCGTGTTCGTCGGCACCAACGGCCAGGACTACTCCACCCTCGTGATGAACTCCCGCGAGGACCTGGAGGGCCACGCCGGTACCGGGCTCGCCGCCAGCGTCGTCTCCGGTCGGCTCGCCTACACCTTCGGCCTGGAGGGCCCGGCGGTCACCGTCGACACCGCCTGTTCCTCCTCCCTGGTCGCCCTGCACTGGGCGCTCCAGGCGCTGCGGGCCGGCGAGTGCGACCTCGCCGTCGCGGGCGGCGTCACCCTCATGAGCACCCCGTCCGGCTTCTCCGGCTTCACCCTGCAGAACGGCCTCGCCCCCGACGGCCACTGCAAGGCGTACGCGGACGCCGCCGACGGCACCGGCTGGTCCGAGGGCGTCGGCCTGCTCGTCGTCGAGCGCCTCTCCGACGCCCGCCGCAACGGGCACGAGGTGCTCGCGGTGGTCCGCGGCTCGGCCGTCAACCAGGACGGCGCCTCCAACGGCCTGACCGCCCCCAACGGCCCCTCCCAGCAGCGCGTCATCCGGCAGGCCCTCGCCGACGCCGGGCTCACCCCGTCCGACGTCGACGCCGTCGAGGGCCACGGCACCGGCACCCCGCTGGGCGACCCGATCGAGGCGCAGGCCCTGCTGGCCACCTACGGCCGCGACCGTGATCCGGAGCGCCCGCTGCTGCTCGGCTCCATCAAGTCGAACATCGGGCACACCCAGGCCGCCGCCGGTGTCGCAGGCGTCATCAAGACCGTCATGGCGATGCGGCACGCCGTACTGCCGAAGACCCTCCACGTCGACCGCCCTTCCCGCCACGTCGACTGGGAGGCGGGCGCGGTGCGCCTGCTCACCGAGCCGTCCCCCTGGCCGGAGACCGGCAGGCCGTGGCGTGCGGGCATCTCGTCCTTCGGCATCAGCGGCACCAACGCCCACACCATCATCGAGCAGGCACCCGAACCCGAGCCGGAGACGCCGGCCGCGGCGCCCGAGGCCGTCCCCGGGGTCGTGCCGTGGCCCGTCTCCGCGAAGTCCGAGGAGGCCCTGGACGCCCAGGTGGCCCGCATCGCCGCCCTGGCCGGCAGGTCCCCGCTGGACGTGGGCCACTCCCTGGCCACCGGCCGCGCGCTGCTCGACCACCGCGCGGTCCTCCTCGCCGGACCCGGCGGGGAACCCTTCGAGGTGGCGCGGGGCCGCGCCGCGTACCGCACCACCGCCGTCCTGTTCCCGGGGCAGGGTTCGCAGCGGGCGGGGGCGGGGCGTGAGCTGTACGCCCGGTTCCCGGTGTTCGCCGAGGCGCTGGACGCCGTACTGAA
>NZ_JBEORT010000194.1:0-3997 GCF_040302425.1 Streptomyces sp. NPDC126497 | reverse complement strand
CCGAGCCCGTACCCGCATCAGCCCCCTGACAGCACTTCGCCCCGCCGCATAGCGGCGGGGCGAAGTGACCAGGCCCGAATTAACCAACAGCATCCCGGGAACGGGAACCGGGCCTGACGCGAGCCGGTGCACGACGCGGTGCGTCGTGGGCGGACGGACCTAGTCGAGGTAGTCGCGCAGCACCTGCGAACGCGACGGGTGACGCAGCTTCGACATGGTCTTGGACTCGATCTGGCGGATGCGCTCGCGCGTGACGCCGTACACCTTGCCGATCTCGTCGAGGGTCTTCGGCTGACCGTCGGTGAGACCGAAGCGCATGGAGACGACGCCCGCCTCGCGCTCGGACAGGGTGTCCAGGACGGAGTGCAGCTGCTCCTGCAGCAGCGTGAAGCTGACCGCGTCGGCCGGGACGACCGCCTCGGAGTCCTCGATGAGGTCACCGAACTCGCTGTCGCCGTCCTCGCCCAGCGGGGTGTGCAGGGAGATGGGCTCGCGGCCGTACTTCTGGACCTCGATGACCTTCTCCGGGGTCATGTCGAGCTCCTTGGCCAGCTCCTCCGGGGTGGGCTCGCGGCCCAGGTCCTGGAGCATCTGGCGCTGCACGCGCGCGAGCTTGTTGATGACCTCGACCATGTGCACCGGGATACGGATGGTGCGGGCCTGGTCGGCCATCGCGCGGGTGATCGCCTGGCGGATCCACCAGGTGGCGTACGTGGAGAACTTGTAGCCCTTGGTGTAGTCGAACTTCTCCACCGCGCGGATCAGACCGAGGTTGCCCTCCTGGATGAGGTCCAGGAAGAGCATGCCTCGGCCGGTGTAGCGCTTGGCCAGGGAGACCACCAGGCGGAGGTTGGCCTCCAGCAGGTGGTTCTTGGCGCGGCGGCCGTCCTCGGCGATGATCTCCAGCTCGCGCTTGAGCTTGGGCGCCAGCTTGTCGGAGTTGGCCAGCTTGTCCTCGGCGAACAGGCCCGCCTCGATGCGCTTGGCGAGCTCGACCTCCTGCTCGGCGTTGAGCAGGGGGACCTTGCCGATCTGCTTGAGGTAGTCCTTGACCGGGTCGGCGGTGGCACCGGCGGCCGCGACCTGCTGGGCGGGCGCGTCGTCCTCGTCCTCGTCGGAGAGCACGAAACCGGCGTTCTCGGTGCCCTCGGGCTCCTCCGCGACCTTGGCGTCCTCGAGGACCTCGTCGTCGCCCAGCTCGACGTCGTCCTTCTTGGCCGTGGTCTTCTTGGCGGCCGCCTTCTTCGCGGTCGTCTTCTTGACGGCCGCCTTCTTCGCGGTCGTCTTCTTGGCGGCCGCCTTCTTGGCGGGCGCCTCCTCCTCGGCGGCGGGGTCGGCGGCGGGCGCCGCCGGAGTCGCGGTGGCTGTGGCCTTCCGGGCGGTCACCGTCCTGGCGGTGACCGTCTTGGTGGCGGTGCGCTTGGCGGGACTCTTCGCTGCGACGCTCTTGCGGGTGCGCTTGGGCTCCGCGGCACTGACCATCAGCGTCACACCCTCTTCCTCGAGGATCTGATTGAGGCTGCGCAGTACGTTCTTCCACTGAGTGGCCGGAATCTGGTCAGCTTCGAAGGCCCGACGCACGTCGTCGCCGGCGATCTGCCCCTCAGCCTTTCCCCGCTCAATGAGCGCCATGACAGAGACGGACTCGGCGATCTCCGGCGGGAGCGTACGGGATGTGCTGGCCGACACGAACAACCTCTCGGAACGTTGGAAAACGGCTTCCGGCCCCGTCCGCAGTGGACAGGAGCCGACCGCCGGCTTGGGGATGGGCCGACGGCGCGGGCGGGGGGCCGGGGAAGATGCACAGCGCCGTGAACGGCGTCCGTATTCCTTCCGCGGCTGTCACCTCTTAGGTCATCGCGTTCTTCCCAGGAGCGTTACGCCCCATCCGCGTGGCCCGAGTCACACTCCACAAGCACACATAATCCTTCAAAAGACTACGAACGCGTTCACTCAGGGGCGAGGAGGTCACCCTTCCGAGTCTGCCACGCTCTTCTGACTGTCGGACCCCGCGGGATCGTCGAATGATCCCGCGGGGTCCGACAGGGGGACGGTTCACCGGTGGGGCGCTGCCACAGGAGGGGGATGGCACGCCGGGCCGGGCCGCCCGGGGAACGCGGGTCAGTGCTCGCGCGGAGCGGGCACCACGCGTTCCACCTCTGGATGGACCGTGAGCAATTGGCGCATGGCCGCCTCGGCCGCCGCGCCGTCGTCGTCGGCGAGGGCGTCGACGATCCGGCCGTGCTGCGCCAGGGAGGTCTCGTTCGGCCGCTCACAGCCCGTGACCGGGCCGCCCGAGACCTGCAGGGCGGCGGACACGATGCCGGAGAGGTGCTCCAGCATCCGGTTGCCGGCGACCTGGATGAGCAGGGAGTGGAACTCGGAGTCGGCGCGAGCGAACGTGAGGGCGTCGCCCTGTCCCAGGGCATGGCCCATGATCTCCACCATGTCGGTCAGACGCTGCTGGACGTCCTCCCGTCCGTGGCCGGCCGCCAGGCGGGCGGCGAGCGGCTCGATCGTCCAGCGCAGCTCGCTGAGCTCACGGCGCTGGTCGTCCCGCTGCGGCCCGAAGGCCCGCCACTCGATGATGTCGGGATCGAGGAGGTTCCAGTCACTGACGGGGCGCACGCGCGTGCCGACGTTCGGCCGGGCGCTGACCAGACCCTTGGCCTCCAGGACGCGGAGCGATTCGCGGACGACGGTGCGGGAGACCTCGAAGCGCTGGCCGATCTCCTCCGGCACCAGCGGGCGGTCGGCGCCCAGGTCCCCGGAAACGATCATCTGACCCAACTGCTGGACGAGTTGGCCGTGCAGTCCGCGGCCGCGGCTGCCCGCGGCCCGCCGGCCCACACGGCCGAGCTCCGGATCCGCGCCGTCCCAGGCAGGGGCCCCGACGCGGTCGGCGGCGGACGCCTCGGCGTAGGGGTAGCGGTCGAGTTCGCCCGGGTTCGCGAGGCCGGAGTCTGCGGAGCGGGCGGCGGTCATCATGGTGTGCGCAAGGGTACTCACGCATCCTTTGTCGGCGTCGGTTCCAACTCCCTTGAGGTCTTTGGTGAAAAGCACACGAAAGGGTGATCGCTCACCCCTTCGCAATTGACGCCTTATCGGAGGGAAATGCGCTTTTTGCGGGGAGTTGCGGGCAGGGATGGACCGAGGCGCTCACGGACGGTCGTCACCGGGCCCTGCTCCGCAGACCGGTGAGCAGATACGCGCACAGCAGTGCCGCCAGCGACAACGCCAGTGCGCCGCCCACGGGTTGGGCGGCCAGGCGCAGGACCGCGTCCATCTGGCGTTCGCCCCCGAAGGGCCACCGGAGCGGCCCGCCGTCCCGCAGCCGCGACGCGAGCGGGACCGGGGTGCGCACCGGGGGCCCCTCCGTCACCCTGTGCACGAGCGGCACGACGAGAAGGGGCACCGCGACCACGGCCGCGAGGCCGGCGGTGGTGGACCGGAACACGCCCGCGGCCAGCACGCCGGCGCAGGCGCACCCGGTCACGAGGCCGCACCAACCCGCGCTCAGCGGCAACCAGTCGGCGGGGACCTCGGCGATCTCCCGTCCGTAGATCAGGCGGAGCAGCTCGGCGTCGCACCCGACGGTGAGGACGGCCAGCACCAGCGCGGTGGCCGAGGCGACGAGGAGCTTGGCGGTCAGCAGCCCCAGCCGCCGCGGCACGGTGCCGCGGTCCGCCGCCAGCGCGGGGTGGCGGAACTCGTCGCCGAAGGCCAGCGCGCCGAGCAGTCCCGCGCCGAGCGCCGCGGGCGGCAGCGGCAGCTCCCTCGGCCACGCGGCCAGCAGGCGCGGCTGCGGGGTGTGTCCGGCCCGTGCCAGCAGGACGGCGGTGAGCGCGGACGTGACGAGCACGGCCGCCCCGACGAGGAACCCCGTGGCGACGCCGGTGGCCCGGCGGATCTCGTAGCGCAGGGGACGGAGGGGCCCGGGCGCGGGACGGACGGAGACGGGGGGCGGGAGCCCGGCGTCGGCGCCGCGCGTACGAGC
>NZ_JBEORT010000193.1:0-4445 GCF_040302425.1 Streptomyces sp. NPDC126497 | reverse complement strand
ATACAAACTTCGTTTGTGTGCGGTTTGCGTTGCAAACAAAGAGCATATTCGCTTGTTGCGAATATAAAAATTAAAATCCTTCATTCGCTGATGTGCGAATGAGTATCCGTCTTGTGACGAATACAAAAACTCATCGTAAGAGATTAATTATTTCTCATTGGCAAAATGCCATTTCGTCTAATTAATTTCTTACGATTCCATAATAAAAATTCTCCCACCTTACGGTACGATCATTTTTATTACGGCTACTACAAAATCTTTTGAAAAGGAGGTTCAAGCATATGGCAATCTATCACTTCTCAGCACAAATGATTTCCAGAGGAAAAGGACAATCAGCAATTGCGTCAGCTGCCTATCGTTCTGGTCAGCGTTTAGTTGATGAACAAACTAATGAAAGTAAATTTTACAAAAGAGAAGTGAAGCCGGAAACCCATATTCTTGCTCCTGAAAATTCCCCTGTTTGGGTTAAAAATCGTGAGATTCTTTGGAATGAAATTGAACGTTCTGAGAAAAGAAAGAACTCTCAATTAGCCAGAGAAATAAATATTGCTTTACCTAAAGAACTTTCCAATCAACAACAAACTGAATTAATCAAAGGCTACATCCAAGACCAATTTGTAGATAAAGGCATGGTTGCTGATATCGCTATTCATAGAGATGACTCCAACAATCCTCACGCTCACATAATGTTAACAACACGAGAAATTTCAGAAGAAGGCTTTACTACAAAGAATCGTGATTGGAACAAAAAAGAACTGCTGGAGCAGTGGAGAGAACAATGGTCAGAATACGCAAATAAAGCATTAGAACAATCAAACATCAAAGAACGAATTACACATAAATCTCACGCTGAACGTGGACTTGAAATCTTACCTACGGTTCATATGGGGCATGTCGCTTCTGATATGGAGAAAAAGGGGATGAAAACTGAGCGAGGTAATATTAATCGTGAAGTACAAAAGCATAATGCTATTGTTTATGACTTACAAAGATACCGCCAAGAGAAGCAACAAATAGAAGCAGAGTTAAAACAACAGGAGCAAAAGAAGTCTGTAGAATTAACTACTGAAGAACAAAAAAATGTGGAGGCAGCCAAACAAATTATTGGCGAAATTCCAACGGTAGCAACAATTGCCAACTATAGAAAATCATTAGAAGTACAGACCGAACAACAAAGAAAAGCACTAGAATCTTTAAAGACAAAAAATCACATAGTTTCTATTGCAGAACAAGCAGAAAAACAGCTTTCTCATTATGAAAAAACATTAGAAGAATTAAAGGGAAAACTTGATAAAGTAGGATTTTTCCAACGTAAGGAAAAAGAAAATTTGCGTGCTAGTATCAACACTTTACAAGATAAAATCATCAGCCAGCATGACCACTTAAATACATGTTTAAAAGAAGCTGGTTTATCTGCACGTGAAGAGATCCAGTTAGCTAAAAAGCAATTAAGTAAACAAATTGATACGTCTACTCGAACTTTAAACGGGAGCATCTTAAAATCTGTAGACCAAAAACAAATACTAAACCAGACAGAAGAAATACTAAAGCAAAAGCTAATTCGTAAAGTAGCTATCCAATATCCTGAATTGAAAACAGCAGGACAATATTTGGATTACAAGACAGCATCTAAATTGAACCGACTAAATGAGAAACAAGGAAAAACTATATCGCTCGACAACATAAAACATACTTTAGAACAAAGACAGCATAAAATTGAATTAAATCGAGAAGGTATTCAAAACTATAATCTGGCTGTTCGGAATGCTCAAAATGCAGAAAGTTATTTTAATCATCTTACTGAACTAGAAAAACGAATTGAACGAATCGAATCGAATCCTTACTTAAAAGGAAAAATTCTGTTTTCCAAGGAAGAACAACAAGCTTATCAGAAAGATTTACAAAAACGAGAACAGTTAACTCAAGCTATTCGAACCATCGGTTATGAAGATCGGGAGCATTTGGAACAACATAAAAGAGAAATAGAGAAAGTTGCTCCAGCACTTGAAAAAGTTCAACAAGAAACGCAAAGCCTAAGCCAAAGCAATGACTTTCTTTCAGCCATCCTAGAAGGGGTAGAACAAGCCCAAAAGCAGGAACACAAAGTAAATGCTAAGCAAAAACCAAAGCAACGCTTAAAAGGGCAAAACATTGGGTTAGAAAGGTAATCATGCTATATTCAAAAAAGCTACAGATGTGACAGCATCTGTAGCTAGCCTACTCTTTTAAGAATTGGCTCTATATTTTATAGATCAGTGAAATGACCTCCAAACAGCGCCAAGCCGTAGGGAGGTCATTTTTTATTTCTTATAGAGATTTGTTTATAAAAACAGATAATCAATCAAATAATACAAAAAAGGAGTTGAATACAAAATGAAGAAAATGATTACTGCAATGATATTATTAGTTGTTTTAGTAATGGGAATAAGCACAAATTCAATTCAAGCTAAGGAACCAGCAAAAGAATCATGGAGCAAATATCCTGATAACTCTAGTGAAAAGTTTGCTAGTCCAAATTCTTTTTATAGCTCAATAGACCAAAAACAATATACTGAATACAAGAACGCTAAAATTAACATTAGAGAAAAAGTCTCTTTTAAAGATGTGAACAAGGTGTTGTCAAAAGTAGATGAGTTTATTGGTGAAAATCGAGTTTCAGGTGATGGTTTTCATCCTAATAGACAAGTATATGTTTATTTAACAGTATCTGAAAATGGTAAAGATATAAAAAATATAATTGTTGATGCTGAAACAAAAAAAGTTCTTTTTAAATCCGAACCTTTAATAAAACGATAAAAAGGTTGCCTTTGGGTAGCCTTTTATTTCATTTTCCACTGCATTTCATACTTTGCAAAGACCTGGATTAGATCATCCACTAGTTTTTCATTTTCCTCCCCAGACAAAGGCTTTTTTGCGTAATCCCTTTTGTATTCAAATCCTACATACCAAGTGCGGTTCATATCAAATTCCCCATTTATGATTTTTTTTGAATCATCAAATTCCATAACTATCAACTCCCCCTTTAAAGTGTATACAAAGCCCGTAGAAGGCCGTTATCCATTTAACACCTTTAAATGCGTTATTTTAAAAAAGGGCTCAATATAACCCCTTTAAAACGTTCTCAATGCTATTAGTAAGGAGTATCATCATCATTATCTTTATTTTTCTTATCTAATGTTCTTTCAATTAATCTTTGAGATATAATTTTTTGTGTTTCAGACTTGGATTTAATATTAAATACAACTTCGAAAACACTTCTTCCCTTTTTAATCGTATCGTATGTAATCGTAATGTCAGTTAATTTATTGATTTCTTTAATAGCTTGTTCTATCACAAAACGCTTGAAATCAACCCATCTAGGTAATGTATCATCATCTAGATTTAGGACTTTCCTTAATTCATCCACTTCATAAATAATCCCTTGGACATTTTCGTAAGACTTTAATATTTCATAGAGCCTAATACTATATTGGCTTTTCATAGTCATTACATATAAGTAATTATATTTAGTGAAAAATTGCTTCAACTGCAACAAATGAGGCTTTAAATCTTTATCCAATTTAATATCAATTATGTCTTTCTTATGGTCTATAACTACTTTGTCGATCCACCTCATTAACACTTCCGTACCATCTTCTTGTTCCATCCAAAAACTTTTGTCGCTTATCTTTTTCAGGGAACTTTTAATAATCGAATAGTTTTTCCCACTTCTATCGCTGATTTGGCAAATTTTACAGTAATCCTTAATTGAAAAACGATACGTTTTAAAATCATCATCTTTTGGCTCAATCATTTGGATTACGTGCAATATCAATTTTTGTTCAACCAATGTTAAATCAAAACGAGTTTTTTGAATTAGATGATTAGATTTAACAACGGGGAAATTACGTGTTTCCATTTCTTTTAATTTTGGTACTCTATCAGATAATTTTTCTAATCTCCTTGCCATTTCTTTATTCCTTTCATAACTCTTGATATAACTATCATATTTAAAAGTGAGTTAAAAAACAAGTTTTTCTAAAAAACTCACTTTAAGTGCACCAAAACTCACTTTAAGTGCACCAAAACTCACTTTTAAGTGCACCAAAACTCACTTTAAGTGCACCAAAACTCACTTTTAAATTTTTGAGACTTACAGCCCCAAGGGTTTCAAGCTCCTATAAATAAGTAAAAAGGTTTTAAAAATCTTTAAAAAATAACTATATTATTAAAAGTTAAAATTATGTCCCTTAATTTTTTATATCAATCCGAATATTTCTTCAAATTAATAACATATATAATAAAAAATGGAAAAACAAAGAATGTTTAGGGAGGTATATATTGTGCAGGAGGAAGTAAAAGCTATTTTAATAGGTTTTGTTGCTCTGATCTCTGCTTATTTGACTGTATTTTCTTTATGGTTTTGTTTAGTTGCAATAATATTAGGAGTTATAGGATATAAACAA
>NZ_JBEORT010000192.1:0-4494 GCF_040302425.1 Streptomyces sp. NPDC126497 | reverse complement strand
CGGCGGCCGACCTCCTCGACGACCTCCACGCCGCCGCCGCGGACCGCCCCCGCGACACCTTCGGCCGCCGTGACCAGGCCGAGACGGCGCAGCCGGGTGCCGTCGCCCGACCGGTTCCCGGCGAGGGCGAGGACGCGGCGGCCTCCCGGCACCGCCTGGTGGACGCGGCGGCGCAGCAGGTGCAGCGGGGCCTCGTCCCCGGCGGGGACGGTCTGCGCGGGTGGCGCGACCGCGCCGGTGGGCAGGTCCGCGTGCCGGAGGCGGTCCAGGCCCAGGTCCACCCGGGCGCCGGGATCGGTGGGGTGCTCGGTGGCGAGCAGCAGGGCACGGGGATGCGGCCCGGGTACCAGACGCGCGACGATCCGCAGCCGGCTTCCCGTGGCGGCGGAGAGCAGGCGGAGGTTGTCGCGGCAAGGGAGCGCGGGGTCGTCGTGGGCGGTGGCCAGCCGCAGGGGCAGGCCCCCGCAGTCGGCCAGCAGGCAGTCGCCCGTCGCCTCCCGCACCGTGCCCGCGAGGGTCACCTTCAGGAACAACAGGTCCTGCCCGTCGTTCAGCGCCCGGGCCACCTGCTCGGCGGCGGGTACCGCCCACAGCCGGTCCAGCGGCTCGGCGCGCCAGGCGGCGCCGGACGCACGGACCGCCCGCACCCCCGCCCCCGCGCCGAGGCGGCCCGTCGGGGAGACGGTGGCCCCGGACACGGCGAGCCCCGCGCGCGACAGTTCCCGGTGGGTCAGGGCGGTGTCGCCGATCCGCACGGTCCGGTCGGCGGCGCCGGCCGCCCGGGCGGGCCCGCCCGGCGCCACGTCCGAGACCGTGTACAGACGCCCGCCGGCGTCGGCGGTCCAGGTGACCGCGCCCGCGTGTCCGGTCGTGGTGAGGACGGGCTCGGAGAAGAGCCCGTACAGCCGCAGGGAGCCGTCCGGCCGGTACGGCTGCCGGGCGGTGCCGCGCAGTCCGGTCAGGTCGGGTCCGGTGGCGTGCGGGAGGCGGTGGGCGACGCCCAGGACGCCGGCCAGCGCGCCGGCGAGGTCGGGGAGGCGGTGGCCGGGGTCGGCGGAGCGGGCCGCGCGCACCCCGGTCACCACGGAGACCGCCGCCGCGGAGGCCCGTGGGAGGCCGGCGAGGCGGGCGGTGTGCGCGGCCTGCAGGAGCTCCGCCTGGAGCACGGCGCCGGCGCCGTCCGTGCCGGCCTCCAGGACGGCCGCGGCCGCGTCGAACACCGCTCGGGCCGCGGCGCGTTGCTCCGCGGTGGCGGCCTCGGGCCCCGTCGGTGCCGTCCCCGTCTCCCCCACCGCCCCCGTGACCTCGGCGGGGGCCGGAGCCTCCTCGGCGACCGGTGCGGCCGAGGCCGCCGCCGCGCGGTGCAGGCAGTCGGGGGCCAGCAGGCATCCGCAGTGGATCGCGTCCGCGCCGGTCACCGTCCCGCCGGGTGCCCGCAGGACGACGTCGGTCTCGTCGTCGACGGCGATCCGCACGGTGTCGCCCTCCCGGACGGCCGGACGCGCCAGGAGCTTGGTCACGCCCGCGTCCAGCCGTTTGCGGAGCCGGGGCGGGAGCGCCGCGACGAGTTCGGCGGTGACGGACGGGACGACCGGAGGCAGGTCCGGACTCATGCGATCTTCTCCCCTACCCAGCGGGCGAGTTCGAGCGGGCTGAGGGCGGCGACGGGCATGCCCGCGGCGACGAGTCGGCCGGCGACCCCCGTGGAGTAGCGGGGCCTGCCCGTGTCGTCGAGGCTCGCGCAGCCCAGGACGTGGCAGCCGGCGCCGACCAGTGCGCGGACCTCGGCGAGCAGACCTCCCAGCGGGTAGCCCTCCTCGAAGTCGCTGACGACCACGACGAGGGTGCGCGACGGTACGGTGACGAGCTCGCGCGCGTGCCGCAGCCCGGCGGCGATGTGGGTGCCGCCGCCCACGCTGACCTCCAGCAGCAGCGACAGCGGGTCGTCCACGTGGCCGGTGAGGTCGACGACCTCCGTGGAGAACGCCAGGAAGTGGGTGGAGAGGGTCGGCACCCCCGCCAGGACGGAGGCGGTCAGCGCGGCCCACACCGTGGACGCCTCCATGGACCCCGACACGTCCGTGACCAGGATCAGCCGCCAGTCGGCGGCCCGGCGCGCCCGGGTACGGAAGACCGGGTGCTCGGGGATCACCCGCACCGTGCCGTCCGGGGCGCGGCGCGCGGTCGCCAGGTTGGCCCGCAGGGTGCGGGGCAGGTCCAGTCCGCCGCCGGGCCGTCTGCTGGGCCGGGGCAGGACGGCGCCGTGCAGGGCGGGGCGCAGGCGGGTGGCGAGCTGCCGGGTCAGCGCGTCGACCAGCCGCCGTACCAGCGGGCGCAGGGCGGCCAGCCGGGCCTCGGGCAGTCCGCCCGCGTGCCGCAGGACGGTGCGCAGCAGGTCCACCGAGGGCCGCACGCTGTCGGCGTCCAGCTCGGCGAGGACGTCCCTGCGGCCCGACGCGGCGGCGGCCGCCAGCACTTCCTCCCGGACGCCCGGCCCGAACAGCGCGGCCAGTTCCTCGGACCACTCCCGCACTCCGGGGTACGGCGCCTGCCGTCCCCCGCCGGTTCCCGGGCCCGTGAGGTCCCCCCGGCTGCCCTCACCGCGTCCGCTGCCGTACAGCTCGTCCAGCGCGGTGGCGAGCGGTGCGGCGGACGGCGCAAGCCGGTCGGCGCGGCGGCCGAGGAGGAGGCGCCAGCGGTCGGCGGGGGCGAGGACGTGCTCCCCGGCGGCCGTCGGCGCACCGCTCTCCGGGCGCTTTGGCGCGTCCTCCGCCAAACCGCCGCCCGGTGGCGGCAGCAGGTCCAGCGCCCGCAGGGTCGCGCGGGCCGCGAGGTCCGCCTCGGTCCAGAGGGCGAGCGTGGCCGGGGCGACGTCGTCCGTGTCGGCGATGTGCGCGGTGCCGAGGCGTTCCTCGACGGTCGCGAGGAGGCGGTCGCGGGCCGCGGGGCTCAGGGTGTCGAAGCCGCCGCGCAGCGCGGGGAGCCGGTCGAGGAACGCCCGGTCGGGCAGCTCGGTCACCCGGGTGAGCAGGGGCTCCAGCGCGGGCGCCGCCGCCTCCAGCAGCGGGCCGGCGGCGGTCAGCAGCCCACCGAGCCGGGCGGTGAGGGCGGCGCGGGAGTCGGGGTCGGTGGCCCCGTCGACCCAGGAGGCCACTCGGTCGCCGAAGATCCGCGCTTCCTCGTGTCCGAGCAGGACGCGTACGGCCCCGGCGGCGCCGCGCATCAACGGGGAGCCGCCGGCGGACAGGCGGTCCAGGGCGTCGGCGAGCCGGATGCCGCCCAGCGGGTCGGCCCGGTGGGAGAGTTCGAGCAGGGCGCGGGCGTCGGCGGGGTCCTCGGACCCGGTCAGTCCGTCGACCTGCCGCACCGCGGCAGCCGTGAGCAGCTCCGCGGTGGAGGCCGCCCGGGCCTCGCGGTCCGGCCCGGCGGGGAGCCCCGGGACGTGACCGGCCCGCACCCGGTCGAGCAGGGCCAGCCCGGCGAGGAGTTCGGGCAGGGTGCCGGCCTGGGGCAGGACGTCGGCGACGTCGCCGAGCCGTTCGTCCGCGAGCCCGGTCAGGCCGCACTCCGCCGCCCGTTCCAGCCCTTCGAGGGCCTGTGCGGCGGTCGGCCCGCCCTCGTCGCGCTCCCGGCGGCGCCGTTCGCGCAGGACTCCTTCGGCGGCCTGCCCAGGGGTGACTCCGCGCACCCCGGACGTGGTCAGCACGGCCGCCGTGGCGGGGGTCCAGCGCACCTCCCAGCGGGAGGTGAGGGCCTCGGCGCCGCCCGCGCCGACGACCTCCTTGGCCTCCCCGTAGGGCACGCCGCACACCGTCAGCCGGCGCAGCAGCAGTTCACGGCGCCGGTCGAGGTCGGACCGCAGCGGGTCCAGACGCAGGTCCCGCGCGGGGCCGGGGCCGCCCTCCCCGGGGCCGGGCAGGCCGAGCCGGGCCAGCTCGGCCTCGACCGCGGGGACGAGTCCGCTGCGCGGTGCACCCGGGGCGGGACGCCCGGTGCGGGTGCCGACGAGCACGCGCTCCATCGCCCGCGCCACAGCCCTCCCGCGTCCGTACGGCTCGCCCTGCGCGAGGACCGTCTGGACGGCTTCGACCAGTTCGCCGCGGCCCGCCGCGGGCAGGCCGCGGAGCCGGGCGAGGTCGGAGGCGAGCCGGCTGATCTCCTGGGCGTCGGCCGGTCCCGAGGGGTGGCCGAGGCTCCTCAGTTCGGCGCAGACGCGTACGGCCGCCCCGGTCAGCGCCTCCTCCAGCGCGGCCGGGTCGCCCGCCGCGCGCAGGACCATGTCCTGCCACTCCGGGTCCCGGATGCCCGCCGGGTAGCCGGACCGCTCGTCGAGGAGGGCGTAGGTGTACGGGATCAACGAGGTGTTCCACACGGGCCGCCGCGCGTCGTCCGTGGCGGTCGTGTCGTCCTCCTCCGCGTCCCGCCGCAGCAGCGCCGGGGCGTGGAAGGCGCCGACCACCACGGCGGCCCGCTCGCCGCCCGCGGTGGCCTCGG
>NZ_JBEORT010000191.1:1295-2776 GCF_040302425.1 Streptomyces sp. NPDC126497 | reverse complement strand
AGACACCCAAGTAGCACGGGGCCCGAGAAATCCCGTGTGAATCTGGCGGGACCACCCGCTAAGCCTAAATATTCCCTGGTGACCGATAGCGGATAGTACCGTGAGGGAATGGTGAAAAGTACCGCGGGAGCGGAGTGAAATAGTACCTGAAACCGTGTGCCTACAAGCCGTGGGAGCGTCGGACATCAAGCTTGCTTGGTGTCTCGTGACTGCGTGCCTTTTGAAGAATGAGCCTGCGAGTTTGCGGTGTGTTGCGAGGTTAACCCGGGTGGGGTAGCCGTAGCGAAAGCGAGTCCGAACAGGGCGTTTGAGTAGCACGCTCAAGACCCGAAGCGGAGTGATCTAGCCATGGGCAGGTTGAAGCGGAGGTAAGACTTCGTGGAGGACCGAACCCACCAGGGTTGAAAACCTGGGGGATGACCTGTGGTTAGGGGTGAAAGGCCAATCAAACTCCGTGATAGCTGGTTCTCCCCGAAATGCATTTAGGTGCAGCGTCGTGTGTTTCTTGCCGGAGGTAGAGCACTGGATAGGCGATGGGCCCTACCGGGTTACTGACCTTAGCCAAACTCCGAATGCCGGTAAGTGAGAGCGCGGCAGTGAGACTGTGGGGGATAAGCTCCATGGTCGAGAGGGAAACAGCCCAGAGCATCGACTAAGGCCCCTAAGCGTACGCTAAGTGGGAAAGGATGTGGAGTCGCACAGACAACCAGGAGGTTGGCTTAGAAGCAGCCACCCTTGAAAGAGTGCGTAATAGCTCACTGGTCTAGTGATTCCGCGCCGACAATGTAGCGGGGCTCAAGCGTACCGCCGAAGTCGTGTCATTGCGATATGTACCCCCAACGGGGATCGTGATGGGTAGGGGAGCGTCGTGTGCCGGGTGAAGCAGCGCCGGAAGGCAGTTGTGGACGGTTCACGAGTGAGAATGCAGGCATGAGTAGCGATTCACACGTGAGAAACGTGTGCGCCGATTGACTAAGGGTTCCTGGGTCAAGCTGATCTGCCCAGGGTAAGTCGGGACCTAAGGCGAGGCCGACAGGCGTAGTCGATGGATAACCGGTTGATATTCCGGTACCCGCTGTGAAGCGTCAAACATCGAATCCAGTGATGCTAAGCCCGTGAAGCCGCCGGCCGAGTCTTCGGACGAGGTCGGAGTGGTGGAGCCGGTGGCCCGAGCTGGTAGTAGGTGAGTGATGGGGTGACGCAGGAAGGTAGTCCATCCCGGGCGGTGGTTGTCCCGGGGTAAGGGTGTAGGACGTCAGGTAGGCAAATCCGCCTGGCACATAGTCTGAGACCTGATGCCGAGCCGATTGTGGTGAAGTGGATGATCCTATGCTGTCGAGAAAAGCCTCTAGCGAGTTTCATGGCGGCCCGTACCCTAAACCGACTCAGGTGGTCAGGTAGAGAATACCGAGGCGTTCGGGTGAACTATGGTTAAGGAACTCGGCAAAATGCCCCCGTAACTTCGGGAGAAGGGGGGCCAT
>NZ_JBEORT010000191.1:0-1198 GCF_040302425.1 Streptomyces sp. NPDC126497 | reverse complement strand
CTCTGAGCTGGGGGTGGCCGCAGAGACCAGCGAGAAGCGACTGTTTACTAAAAACACAGGTCCGTGCGAAGCCGTAAGGCGATGTATACGGACTGACGCCTGCCCGGTGCTGGAACGTTAAGGGGACCGGTTAGTCACTCTTCGGGGTGGCGAAGCTGAGAACTTAAGCGCCAGTAAACGGCGGTGGTAACTATAACCATCCTAAGGTAGCGAAATTCCTTGTCGGGTAAGTTCCGACCTGCACGAATGGCGTAACGACTTCTCGACTGTCTCAACCATAGGCCCGGTGAAATTGCACTACGAGTAAAGATGCTCGTTTCGCGCAGCAGGACGGAAAGACCCCGGGACCTTTACTACAGTTTGATATTGGTGTTCGGTTCGGCTTGTGTAGGATAGCTGGGAGACTGTGAAGCAGCCACGCCAGTGGTTGTGGAGTCGTCGTTGAAATACCAGTCTGGTCGTGCTGGATGTCTAACCTGGGTCCGTGATCCGGATCAGGGACAGTGTCTGATGGGTAGTTTAACTGGGGCGGTTGCCTCCTAAAGAGTAACGGAGGCGCCCAAAGGTTCCCTCAGCCTGGTTGGCAATCAGGTGTTGAGTGTAAGTGCACAAGGGAGCTTGACTGTGAGACCGACGGGTCGAGCAGGGACGAAAGTCGGGACTAGTGATCCGGCGGTGGCTTGTGGAAGCGCCGTCGCTCAACGGATAAAAGGTACCCCGGGGATAACAGGCTGATCTTCCCCAAGAGTCCATATCGACGGGATGGTTTGGCACCTCGATGTCGGCTCGTCGCATCCTGGGGCTGGAGTCGGTCCCAAGGGTTGGGCTGTTCGCCCATTAAAGCGGTACGCGAGCTGGGTTTAGAACGTCGTGAGACAGTTCGGTCCCTATCCGCTGTGCGCGTAGGAGTCTTGAGAAGGGCTGTCCCTAGTACGAGAGGACCGGGACGGACGAACCTCTGGTGTGCCAGTTGTTCTGCCAAGGGCATGGCTGGTTGGCTACGTTCGGGAGGGATAACCGCTGAAAGCATCTAAGCGGGAAGCCTGCTTCGAGATGAGGACTCCCACCTCCATGAGAGGGTAAGGCTCCCAGTAGACGACTGGGTTGATAGGCCGGATATGGAAGCACGGTAACGTGTGGAGTTGACCGGTACTAATAGGCCGAGGGCTTGTCCTCAGTTGCTCGCGTCCACTGTGTT
>NZ_JBEORT010000190.1:0-4647 GCF_040302425.1 Streptomyces sp. NPDC126497 | reverse complement strand
ACCGGGCGGGACGCCCCGGCGCCGTCGGCCCGGGGTGCCTCCGGCCGGCCGGCGCGCCGCGCGGACGGCCCGGACGCGGGCCCGGAGTCCGCGTCATGTCCCGCGGACGGCGTCCGCGAGGAGGAGGAGGAGGAGGGGACGCCGGGAGCGGGCCGGCCGCCGGCTCCCCCGGTGGTCGCGCCGGGGACCACGGCGACACGTCGTACCAGCGGGATCGGCGGGGCGGCCGACGGGCGGGCGGAGTCGGAGGGCGCCACGACCGGGGTGGTGCCCGGTGTCACGGCCCGCTGCACGGCGGGGGAGGACGGGGAGAGCACGGCGGGGGGCGTCGTGGACGTGAGGCCACGGTTCCGGCGGGCGCTGCCCGGACCGCCGTCGGTACCGTCCGTGGCACGTGCCACCGCGGTGTCCGCCCCGGGTCCCGGGCCCGCCGCCCGCGTGCCGCCCGAGCCGCCCCGGGACGTCCCCGGACCGGAGGACGCCGGACCGGACGGTTCGGCACCGGAGGGCACCGGACCGGAGGCTCCGGAGCCCGAGCGCGCCGGGTCCGAGGACATCGAGCGGGAGGCCCCGGAGGCCGAGGGGGCCGGACCGGACGCCGGGCCCGAGGGGGCCGGACCGGAGGGGCGCGTCCGGCGGGCGACCGGCGTGGCCGGAGCCGTGCCGCCGGTACGCGCCGTGTCCGGCCGCACCGTGCCCGGTGTGCCGTCCCGCGGGCCGTCCCCCTCCGTCTCCGTCCGCAGCGCACGGAGCAGCAGCGGTCCCCCGCCGGTGCCGGTGGCCCGCGGAACGGCCGGGTGCGTGACCCCCCGCACCAGGCCGGCCGGGGCGTCGGGCAGCACGGCGTGACCGAGGCCGCTGTCGAAGGAGGGGTTCTGCCAGGCGGCGAGGCCCGCGCGGAAGGAGAGGCCGTCGCTCACGCCCAGCGGGGCGTGCGAGACGGTGAGCTGCGGCGCGGCGGCGCGGCGCCAGCCGCCGTCCCAGTCCCCGGGCACGGCGGGACCCGGGGCGTCGGGCACGGCGGGACCCGGGGCGCCGTCCGCGCCCCGGTCCACGCCCTCGTCGGACGCGCCGGACCGGCCGCCCGCCGACGGCCCCGTGGCCCGGCGACGCAGCCTGTCCCGCCATGCCATGTGTTCAACCGCCTTCGTTCATACGGGTGTTGATACGGGCGATCTCGGCCACCCACTGCTGGCGTTCGCCGTGGGTGAGGTCGAGGATCTCCTCGCGCTGCCAGTGGAAGTGGTAGGCGACGTACGCGATCTCCTCCCGGAGCCGGGGAAGCGCGTACGTCACGATTCCCCCAGGCGCCCACCCGAGAGGTCGACCTCGAAACCGCCCTCGCAGTGCGGACAGGTCACCGCCGCGCGGGTGTGGCCCTCGCTGTTGACGCGGCGGTAGAAGTCCTGGAGGAAGGCGACGTCGGTGGCGTACATCCGCTCCACGACCCCGGCGTGCACATCGGTGATCGAGCCGAGCCGGGTGATCACCTGGCTCAGCAGCACCACGCTCAGGTACGCCGGGTTCTCCTTGACCCGCAGGTCGATCTGGGGCCGCAGTTCGTCGCGGGCGGTGGCCAGGCGCATCGTGCCGTGCCGGTGCACCGTGCCCTCGTCGTCCACGTAGCCGCGCGGCAGCTCGAACTCGAACTCGGTCCGCAGCCCGTGGTCCTCCCGACGCGGCGGGGGCGCGGCGGCCGGCTCGGCCGCCGCCTGCTCCGACGCCTGGGCGGGCGCCGTCGCCTGGAGGAGCTCCTCCAGGTTGCCCGCCGTGACCGTACGACGCCTCATTCGACGACGATCTCCTCGAACACGATCGTGACGGTCTCGGTGGCCGGCGAGGACTCGCCCGCCTTCAGGGACGGGCCCTCCCACTTGGAGGCCCAGCCCTGCAGCAGCTGGATGCGGCGGACCGTGTTGCCCTCGGTGTCCTTGATCTCGATGGTGAGGTTCTGGCGCGCGGAGTTCACGGCCCCGTTGTTCAGGGTCTCCTTGATCCAGTTGGTGAACTCGCTGCTCTGGTCGAGTCCCCGGGTGATCGTGATCTCGCCGGCCTGCCGGGCGCCCGGCTGCTTGCGGATGATCTGCTTGCCCTCCGAGGTCACCTGCTTGACCTCGACGACATCCTCCTCGACGGTGAACCCGCTGATCTCCTGGATCGACTCGACCAGGTACCCGCCGAGCTGCACGCCGAAGACGTGGGTGGAAAGAGCGTCGCCCGTTGCCATGACTGTCTGTCAACCTTCCCTTGCGGACCCGCGGGTCACTCGTCGATGAGACTGGTGGTGTCGGAGAACTGGGCCAGCCGGAACACCACGAACTCCGCGGGCTTGACCGGCGCGACGCCGATCTCGCAGACGACCCGGCCCTGGTCGATGGACTCCTGCGGGTTGTTGTCGCGGTCGCACTTGACGTAGAACGCCTCGGCGGCGGTCCGGCCGAACAGCGCGCCCCGGCGCCACTCCTCCTGGAGGAACGCGGTGACGTTGCGCCGGATGCTGGACCACAGGCGGTCGTCGTTCGGCTCGAACACCACCCACTGGGTGCCGAGCAGGATGGACTCCTCCAGGTAGTTGAAGAGCCGGCGCACGTTCAGGTAGCGCCAGGCCGGGTCGGAGGAGAGGGTGCGGGCACCCCAGATCCGGATGCCGCGGCCGGGGAAGGCCCGGATGCAGTTCACGCCGATCGGGTTGAGCAGGTCCTGCTCGCCCTTGCTGAGCCGCAGCTCCAGGTCGACCGCGCCGCGGATCACCTCGTTGGCGGGTGCCTTGTGCACCCCGCGCTCGGCGTCGCTGCGCGCCCACACACCGGCCACGTGACCGCTCGGCGGGACGGTGGTGTTGCGTCCGAGGGCCGGGTCGAAGACCCGCACCCACGGGTAGTACAGGGTGGCGTAGCGGGAGTCGTAGCCCGCCTCGTCGTTGCGCCAGGCGCGCACCTGCTGGGCGGACATCCCGGGCGGGGTGTCGAGCACGGCCACCCGGTCGCCCATCTGCTCGCAGTGCGAGATGACGGCGAGCTGCACGGTGCGCACGCCCTCGGCGTCGATGTCACCGCGCTGGTAGGCGGCCATCAGGTCCGGCACCGCGACCATGGTGATCTCGTCGATGGTCTCCAGACCGCCGAACCCGGTGCGGGCCGCGGCGTCGCCGACGTACTCGGCGGGGTCGATGCGGGCCGGCTCGCCGGTGCCGCTCGCGGACGGCGCGTCCGGGGCGTCGGGGACCGCCACGGTCTGCGCGGCGGGCTTGGCCGTGCCGGCGCCGCGCTGCTCGGTGACCTCGATCAGCTCGGAGGCGCGGGCCTGGGTGACCAGGTACCCCTTGACGTTCCTGCGGGTGGACGCCTCGTAGGTCTCCACCACCTGGTCGCCGCGACGGACCAGGACCTTGAAGCGGTCCTCCGGCGGGTTCTCGCCGTCCACGTCGGCGACCTCCACCGACACCCCGGTCACGCCCGGCCTGGCCGCGATCAGGAAGCCGCCGACCTCCACCGGCCGCGCGGCCCTGCCGCCCGCGCCCGCCCGGCCGTCGCCGGCCGCCGGGGCGGAGGTGTCCTCGGCGGACCCGCCGATGCGCACCACGTACGCGGCGCCGCCGCCGTTGGCGAAGTACCCGTAGACCGCGTGGGCCAGGTAGGTGCCCTCGGTGAAGCCGCCGAACAGCTGGACGTACTGGTCCCAGCCGGTGACCAGCGTCGGCGCGTGGAACGGGCCCTTCCCGGCGAAGCCGACGAAGGCCGCGACGGCCGTGCCGACCCCTTCGATCGGCCGGGCACCGGACTGCACCTCCTCCACGTACACGCCCGGGGTGAGGTACGTCGGCATGCTCGCTCCTTAAACGTCCTTGCGGTCACCTGTGTCCAGGCCGAGTCTGCTCGGCGCCCGGGCGGAGCGGCAGGGACCCGCGGACCTGCCCGGGGGCAGGACGGCTGCCTTTCCGGACCGCCCGCGCCGACCGTCGGGACGGGAGGCTGCCCCCGCACTGCCCCCGCGGCCCTGGACGCCCCGCCGGCCCGCGCGCTCGACTGGTGGGCCGGGGAATCCGTGGAGAGGACAGCGCATGCGTGCCCGTGGGGAAGCGCAGGAGGCCGGCCGGAAAGGCCGTACGCAGGCCCGGACGGCGTCGCCCGCCGAGCGGGCCTCCCGCGCGGGCGGTCCGTCCCCCACGGGGCTGCCGGCCCTGCAGCGCGCCGTGGGCAACGCGGTGGTGGCGCGCATGGTGGAGGAGGAGCGGCACGAGCACGGTGCCGGCTGCGGTCACGGCGCGCCGGTCCAGCGCTCGGCGGTGCACGACGTCCTGAGCACGCCCGGCCGGCCGCTCCAGCCCGCGCTGCGGACGGAGATGGAGGCCCGGCTCGGCGAGTCCTTCCACGACGTGCGGGTGCACACCGGCCCCGATGCGGCGGCCTCGGCCGACTCGGTGGGGGCACGGGCGTACACCTCGGGCAGCCACGTCGTCCTCGGCCGGAGCGGAGCGGACAAGCACACCCTCGCCCATGAACTCACCCATGTCGTCCAGCAGCGCCGGGGGCCGGTCGCCGGCGCCGACAACGGCGCGGGGCTGCGGATCAGCGACCCCGGCGACCGCTTCGAGCGCGAGGCGGAGGCCAACGCCCGCCGGGTGATGGCCGGCCCGGCCCCGGCGCG
>NZ_JBEORT010000189.1:0-4792 GCF_040302425.1 Streptomyces sp. NPDC126497 | reverse complement strand
CTAAAGGGCTTTTCTCCACGCAAGGTTCGGGTAGTATTTTTCGGACAGACCACCGAAAAATCTCCACCCTTTTCTCCTTGCATTCCGAAATTTTGGCGGTGCTGTACTTTCGCCAAGCCGACGTACCTAAAACGAGGAATTCAGGAAATCGGCTTGCTCGAGCCATTATACCGCCAAAACCGCCAGAGCTTCCGTTCATAAATTTTCTCTTTTGCCTTATGGATCTACGCAATATGGGGGCTTCCCCCAAACCCCCTTGCCAGCCTCCACCCTAAAACAAGGGGAGAATTGATGGTGTTCGAATAAAAATCTTTGATATTTAGAAATCTAATTTTAAAGAAGGGAGTTGAGCTTTCATGAATAGTAACAGTAGCATTAATAAAAGTAATTTAAATTTATTAGCCGTAGTAGCACTAGGATTGACGACAATTTACACCGCAATATTAGCGACTCAATTAATGTCCACAAAACATAAAGTTGATTATTTATATTACAAAGAACATTTTCAAAAAAATAATAAGGGGAATAATAATTAATCGCTAAAACAATGAGAGGCGCTCTAGAAGGGGTAGAGTCCTGAAAATGCGGATTTACAACGGTAATGTAATTTTCACCCATAAATAAAGCCGATTTTAAGAAATCGACTGTTGAACTAAAGCTCCCTTTACTTTAAGTACATTTCTTCACAATCTTTAGATTAATTTATTGGATTATTTTTATGTGAAAGAGTGATATTAAATAAGAGCTTTAATTCGATTGACAAAAAAACCGTCCAGAAGGTATATTATATGTATCTAAGTTATGGAGGTTATTATGTCTATTTCAAAGCATGCTAATAAGAAAAAAAATATATTGATTGCTGCATCTGAAATTGTAAAAGAAGAAGGAGTTGTCAAACTCACATTAGAGGCAGTCGCCCAAAGAGCTGGCGTGAGTAAAGGTGGATTATTATACCATTTTCCTAGCAAGGAAGCATTAATTAAAGGAATGGTGGAAGATTGGACAAATAATTATTTCGAATGCATTAATACGTTAGTTAATAACGACGATGATAACGCAATAGGAAAATGGAATAGGGCTTATCTTAAATCTACATTTTCCGATTTAGAAAACAATAATCTAAATTCCGCACTAATGGCTGCTATGTTTATTAATCCAGATTTATTAGATGAATTCCGGCAGAGATACGATATTTTGCATACAAAGTTAATAACTGATGGAATTGATCCTGTCAAAATAACAATTACAAGATTATCCATAGATGGTCTTTGGTTTTCAGAAATATTTGGAATGGCACCATTAAATGAAGAACTAAAAACACAAGTTTTTGATGAACTAATAAACATGATTCAGGAGGACGAATAATGTCATATCTATATTTAGCACTTGCAATAGTGGGGGAGATTATTGGCTCTTCCCTATTAAAAGCATCTGAAGGCTTTTCAAAACTCTATCCTACAATAGGGGTAATAATAGCTTTCGTTGGTTGTTTTTTCTTTTTATCCTTGTCGCTAAAAACAATCCCCTTAAACACTGCATATGCATTATGGGCAGGTTTAGGACTTGTTTTGACTACAGTAATTTCAGTTTTAGTTTGGAAGGAAAAACTTAACATGGCTAGCATTGCAGGAATAACACTGATTCTTGTAGGAGTTGTAATATTGAATTTGTTTGGACCAGGACATGGAGAATCTGGTCATGAAGCAAGCGAAACTATTACAATGAATGAGACAATGGAATAACACATAAAAAAGTCCTTCTTAATAAAGAGAAGGACTTTTTAGCTTAATTAAGGGTATTTTTTGAAGTCCTTATTCAACAAACCTGCGTACGTTAGTTTAAGTGTATCACTTCACAATTCCAATAGAGTAGAGTTTATTGAGACATAATGAAATTAGCGTTTTAAATGACTTCTGACTGTCTCATAAGACTTGTATCAAATGCTTACCGTTGTAAATCCGCATTTCCCTGACGCTACCCCTAGAAGCGTCTTTTTTGCTTTTTAAGGGTTTTTACTAGGGGCAACCTCTTACAAAGGCGAGAGAGGCCCGTATGGCGTCTGTCAACGGTACCGGACCGAAGGGAGGATAAGGAGTTGATAGACTCACTTCACCAAGACCCTCTTGGTGTCTCAAAAGGCAACACCTTTTGAGCTGCCTACCGGCGAGGGAGCCCCTCAAGGATTGAGGGGTTGGGGAGTTCGATTAAGGGGGTCTGGGGAAGAGTTCCCCAGTGGGTTTGGGCAAAGCCCAAGGTTTGGCTTTTAGCGTCGCAGACCACATGAAACTTTGCGTGCAAAGTGTAGTGTGTTACACTTTCTATTAATCTATCGATTTTCAGAAAGGGTGCGTACCCCATGAGTTACTCCATTATCCGAATGCAGAAAATGAAATCAAATGGGATAAAAGGGATTCAATTTCACAACCAAAGAGAGAGGGAAAGTGAAACGAATCCCGACATCAATAAAGCTGATTCTCATCTGAATTATGACTTGATAAACGGTCAAAGGCAGATTGATTACAACGAGAAAATTAGCCAAGTAATTGAGGACAATGTGACCTCTGGAAAAAAGATCCGTAAAGATGCAGTTAAGCTGGCTGAATTCTTAATTACCTCTGACAAGGAATTCTTCGATAAAATTTCACCCAAAGAGCAGAAAAGGTATTTTGAAACGGCTCATGAGTTCCTTGCTGATCGATACGGTGAAAAGAATTTAATCTATGCGACTGTTCACTATGACGAGAAAACCCCTCACATGCACGTAGGCTTCGTTCCAGTAACGGAGGATGGCCGACTATCGGCTAAAGATTTCTTTGGCCAGAAAAAGCAACTGGTGAGTCTTCAGGACGATTTTAATCAGTACCTGAAGCAAAATGACTTTAATTTGGAAAGAGGGGTCTCGTCGAGCCGTAAACACGTGGAGACGGCTAAATATAAGGCTCAAACGTTTCAAAGCATGGAGAAGGAAGCCCAAGAGAAATATGAGCGGACAATGGGGCATATTCAAGAGATTGATGATAAATCGAAATCGATTGCGAATATCGAAGCTAAAAAGGTTCTAGGGCTTGTTGGAATGAAGGAACAAGACTACAAAAGCCTAGTCGATTATGCGACCAATGGTGTGGCTTATCAGCTACAAGCAGAGAATCTGCAGAAAGAGTTGGAAAAGACTCAAAAAGAAGTTACGCAGCTGAAAGCTGATATGCAAATTGGACAAGATAAAATTCGCTATTACTACAAAGATATTGAAGAGAATTTAGACTCCTTAGCAGAGAAAAAAGCACTGCAAAAAGTGAAGCAAACAGACATTGTAAAGAACTATGGAGACTTGATAGAAAAGTACAATGGACTCGTTAATAAATATAATGACCAGTTGAAGGAGAAAAAGGAGTTAAAACAACAGGTGGACACTCTAAAAATTGAGAACCGGTCTTACCAAAATGAGAATCGGGAATTGAAATTAGAGAACGGAAAATTGAAGGGAAAACTCGTGCAGATCAGCAAGGAGTTTTCTGTTTTTAAAGAGAGGGTGGGCAAAGTTTTACACGCTCAACTTGACCGAGTAAAAACGTTCTTGAGGATGAATGATGTAGACCGAAGTACAATCAAGTTCCTGGATGATAGGCAAGATAAATTAGTCCAGGACTCTTTAGAAAAAATGGAGAAGCCACAAAGGCAAAAAGGGATGGAGATGGAACGCTGATGAAGGTGAAACAATTGGTTGAGAAGTTGGAGAAACTAGACCAAGAGGGAGAATTAATGCTTTTTATGAGGGATAGAAAGAGACCTCATTTAGGTTCTGGAACTCTTATTCCAATAAAAGATATTGGTGTTTTTACAAGTGTTGACCAAGATTCAAATGAGGGCAAATATGCTCTTGAAATAAAGAAAGGCGAGTAGTTATCTACTCGCTTTATTTTAAGTTTTCACGTTCTCTAAGGGCTTTAAATTTATCAAATTGGCTTTTGTATTCAAAGTCCTTGTTTTCCTTTTTGCTGACAAGGATTTTACCATCGTATTTAGCAAATTTCTTTTTGTCATTGCCATCTGTCCAAGCAAGGTCTTCGTTCACTACATAGACGTTTGATGTTCCCATTTTTAAAACATTTAAAAATCCATTCTCCTCTAAAAGCTTTACTGCTCTGTAAACTGTTGACCTTGATTTGCCAAAATAATCTTCAAAAACTGCATAAGAACAAGCTAAAGCATTTCTGTTATCCATGTGTTCCAAGATAAAAAATAATAAAGAACTTGCGAAGTTATGATTTGCCATTAACCATCTTAATTCTGGCATGTTGTCACGATAAAGCTGGATGAAATTATGATTTTTCTTTTTCTCTTCAAATTGCTCTTTGTCTTTGTTTTCTTGCTGTTCAAGATCAATAAGTCTTTGAAGCATTTGAAGTTGTTCAGGGGTTAACTCAACATTAATTTTTCTCTGCTCGTCCAATTTACGCACCTCTGCTGGCATAGAATCCTTCTCTCCCTTGTTATGTATCATCAGCTGTGATACCTATATGTATAATTTATGACACATCATAGGTCAAAAATGAACTATAGTCAAGCAAAAAATGACACATCTTAATTCAACTATGTGTCACAAGCTATGACACATATACGTGTCACAAGCTATGACACATTACCTTAACTAAAACATTGATATATCAACATTTTTTCTGTGTTCCCTTCTATATCTCCTAAAGGGCTTTTCTCCACGCAAGGTTCGGGTAGTATTTTTCGGACAGACCACCGAAAAATCTCCACCCTTTTCTCCTTGCATTCCGAAATTTTG
>NZ_JBEORT010000188.1:0-4807 GCF_040302425.1 Streptomyces sp. NPDC126497 | reverse complement strand
CCCGGACAAGGACCTCGAGTCCGGTCTGCCGCCCTACTACCACCCGGGCCCGGACACCGAGGAGATGCAGTACATGAGCTGGAGCCCGCGCGGCACCGTCCTGGTCACCGGCGGCACCGGCACCCTCGGCCCCCACCTGGCCCGCTGGCTCGCCGACCGGGGCGCCCGCGACCTGGTGCTCACCAGCCGCCGCGGCGAGAGCGCCCCCGGAGCGGCCGAACTCGTCGCCGACCTCGCCGAACGCGGCTGCACCGCCACCGTCGCCACCTGCGACGTCACCGACCGGGACGCCGTCGCCGCGCTCCTGGACCGGCTCGCCGCCGAGGGCCGCACCGTCCGCAGCGTCTTCCACACCGCCGCCGTCATCGAACTCCGGTCGATCGACGAGACCGGCCTCGACGCCTTCGCCAGGGTCGTGCACGCCAAGACCGCCGGCGCCGCCCACCTCGACGAACTCCTCGACGACGACCAGCTCGACGCGTTCGTCCTCTACTCGTCCACCGCCGGCCTGTGGGGCAGCGGCCGGCACGCCGCGTACGTCGCCGCCAACGCCCACCTCAACGCGCTCGCCGAGCACCGCCGCGCCCGCGGCGCCCGCGCCACCGCGATCTCGTGGGGCATCTGGGCCGACGACATGGAGCTCGGCCGCGTCGACCCCGGCCAGATCCGCCGCAGCGGACTGGTCTTCATGAACCCCGAACCGGCCCTCGCCGGACTCCAGGGTGCCCTCGACGCCGACGAGGGCGTCCTCGCCGTCGCCGACGTCGACTGGGACCGCTACCACCCGGTGTTCACCTCCTCGCGGCCCACCCACCTGTTCGAGGACGTCCCCGACGTACGGCGGCTGACCGAGGAGTCCCGGGCCCGCGCCGCCGACGGCGGCGAGTTCGCGGCCCGGCTGCGCGCGCTGCCCGCGGGCGAACAGGACCGCCTCCTGCTGGACCTGGTCCGCTCCGAGGCCGCCACCGTCCTCGGCCACGCCTCCCCGGAGGTGCTGTCGGAGCGCCGCGCCTTCCGCGACGTCGGCTTCGACTCGCTCACCGCCGTCGACCTGCGCAACCGGCTCGCCGCCGTCACCGGCCTCACCCTGCCGAGCACCCTCGTGTTCGACCACCCGGACCCGCTCACCCTCGTCGCGCACCTGCGCGGACTCCTCGGCGGCCCCGGCACCGAGGACGGCGGACCGGTGCGCGCCACCGCCGCCGTCGACGACGAGCCCATCGCCGTCGTCGCCATGAGCTGCCGCTACCCCGGCGGCATCACCAGCCCCGAGGACCTGTGGGACCTGGTCGCCTCCGGCGGCGACGCCATCAGCGGCTTCCCCGCCGACCGCGGCTGGGACGCCGACGCCCTCTACGACCCCGACCCCGACAAGCCCGGCACCACCTACTCCACCCAGGGCGGCTTCCTCCACGACGTCGCCGACTTCGACGCCGGCTTCTTCGGCATCTCGCCGCGCGAGGCCCTCGCCATGGACCCGCAGCAGCGGCTCCTGCTGGAGACCGGCTGGGAGGTCCTGGAACGCGCCGGCATCGACCCCGCCACCCTCCGAGGCAGCCTCACCGGCACCTTCATCGGCGCCAGCTACCAGGACTACACGGCGGGCGGCGCCTCGACCGAGGGCGCCGAGGGCCACCTCATCACCGGCACCATCTCCAGCGTGCTGTCCGGCCGCCTCGCCTACACCTTCGGCCTGGAGGGCCCGGCCGTCACCCTGGACACCGCCTGCTCCTCATCCCTGGTCGCGCTGCACCTGGCCTGCCAGTCGCTGCGCAACGGCGAGAGCACCCTCGCCCTCGCCGGCGGCGTCAGCGTCATGGCCACCCCCAGCGCCTTCACCGGCTTCAGCCGCCAGCGCGCCATGGCCCCCGACGGCCGCTGCAAGGCGTACGCGGAGGGCGCCGACGGCATGAGCCTCGCCGAGGGCGTCGGCCTCGTCCTGGTCGAGCGGCTCTCCGACGCCCGCCGCAACGGCCACCCCGTCCTCGCCGTGATCCGCGGCTCCGCCGTCAACCAGGACGGCGCCTCCAACGGCCTCACCGCCCCCAACGGCCCCGCCCAGGCGCGGGTGATCCGCCAGGCCCTCGCCAACGCCGGACTGTCCGCCGCCGACGTCGACGTGGTCGAGGGACACGGCACCGGCACCGCGCTCGGCGACCCCATCGAGGCGCAGGCGCTGCTCGCCACCTACGGACAGGGCCGGCCCGCCGACCGGCCGCTGCTGCTCGGCTCGGTGAAGTCCAACATCGGCCACACCCAGATGGCGTCCGGCATCGCCGGCGTCATGAAGACGGTCATGGCGATGCGCCACGGCACCGTCCCGCCCACCCTGCACGTGGACACCCCCTCCCGCCACGTCGACTGGGACTCCGGCGCCATCGAGCTGGTCACCGACACCGTGCCCTGGCCCGAGACCGGCCGGCCCCGCCGCGCCGCCGTCTCCTCCTTCGGTCTGAGCGGGACCAACGTCCACACCGTCGTCGAACAGGCCCCCGAGACCCCCGACGCGGAGCAGCCGGGGACCGCGCCCGCCACGGACCCCGCCACCCTGCCGGCCGGCGTGCCGCTGGTCCTGTCCGCCCGCACCGCCCCCGCCCTGCGCGCCCAGGCCGGCCGGCTCCTCGACCACACCGAGGCCCACCCGGACGTCCCGCTGCTCGACGTGGCCCACTCCCTGGCCACCACCCGCGGCACCCTGGAACACCGCGCCGCCGTCCTGGCCGGCGACCGCGACGGGGTCCTGCGCGCCCTGACCGCCCTGCGCGACGGCACCCCCGACGGCGCCCTCGTCACCGGCGCCCCCTCCCGGGGCCGCCTCGCCTTCCTGTTCACCGGACAGGGCAGTCAGCGCGCCGCCATGGGCCGCGGACTGTACGGCCGGTACCCGGTCTTCGCGGACGCCCTGGACGCCGTCCTCACCCGCTTCGACCAGGAACTCGAACGCCCGCTGCGGGACGTGCTGTTCGCCGAGGAGGGCACCCCGCAGGCCGTCCTCCTGCACGACACCGCCCACACCCAGCCCGCCCTGTTCGCCCTCGAGGTGGCCCTCTACCGGCTCGTCGAGTCCTGGGGCACCGTCCCCGACGCCGTCGCCGGCCACTCCGTCGGCGAGATCGCCGCCGCCCACGTCGCCGGCGTCCTCTCCCTGGACGACGCCTGCACCCTCGTCGCCGCCCGGGGCCGCCTCATGGCCGCCCTGCCGGCCGGCGGCGCCATGGTCGCCGTACAGGCCGCCGAGGACGAGGTGCTGCCGCTGCTGGACGGCCTGGAGGACCGGGTCTCCCTGGCCGCCGTCAACGGGCCCCGCTCCGTCGTCCTGTCCGGCGACGAGGAGACCGTCACCCGGCTCGCCGCCCGGCTCGCCGGGGACGGCCGCAGGACCCGCGCCCTGCGCGTCAGCCACGCCTTCCACTCGCCGCACATGGACGCCGTGCTCGACGAGTTCGCACGGGTCGCCCGCGGCCTCACCTACCACCCGCCGTCCATCCCGCTGGTGTCCACCGTCACCGGCGAGCCCGCCGACACCGACGCGCTGCGCACCCCCGACCACTGGGTGCGGCAGGTCCGCGCCACCGTCCGCTTCGCCGACGCGGTGCGCGCCCTCGCCCGGCGGGGCCACACCGCCTTCCTGGAGATCGGCCCCGACGGCACCCTGTCCGCCGCCGTCCGCGACGTCCTCGACGCCGTCGAGGACACCGGCACGCCGGCACACGCCCAGACGACCGCGGTGCCCGCGCTGCGCCGCGACCGCGACGAGGTCGCCGCGCTCACCGCCGCCCTGGCCCGCGTCCACGTCCACGGCGCCCGCGTCGACTGGTCCGGCGTCCTGCACGGCACCGGCGCCCGCCGCGTCGACCTGCCCACCTACGCCTTCCAGCACAGCCGCTACTGGCCCGACACCGCCCACGGGCCCGCCCAGGCGACCGCGGCCGGTCCGGCCGACGGCGCGGACGCCGCGTTCTGGTCCGCCGTCGAGCGCGCCGACCTGCCCGCCCTCGGCGCCGACCTGGGCCTCGACGACGACACCCTCGCCGCGCTCGTGCCCGCCCTGTCCGCGTGGCGGCGCCGCCGCACCGAGCGGGCCGCCGCCGACGCCCGCCGCCACCGCGCCGTGTGGAAGCCGCTGGACGGCGCCCCCACCGCGCGGCCGGCCGGCACCTGGCTCGTCCTGCTCCCGGCCACCGGACCCGGCGCCGACACCGACGCGGCCGGACTGCCGGACGCCCTCGGTCTGCACGCCGTACGCGTGACCACCGACGGCCGGGACCGCACGGACCTCGCCGACCTCCTGCGGGAACTCCCGGCGCCCGACGGCGGCTTCACCGGTGTCCTGTCCCTGCTCGCCCTCGGCGCGGACGACTCCGACGACCCCGCCGGCCTCGGCGGGGTGCTGCCCACGGCCGTCGCCGTACAGGCCCTCGGGGACGCGGGGATCCACGCCCCGCTGTGGGTCCTCACCCGCCGGGCCGTCTCCACCGGCCGCGCCGACCGGCTCGCCCACCCCGGCCAGGCCGCCGCGCGCGGCCTCGTCCGGGTCGCCGCCCTGGAACACCCCGAGCGCCGCTTCGGCGCCGTCGACCTCCCCGGACACCTCGACACCCAGGTCGTACGACGCCTGGCCCACCTCCTGGCCGAACCCGGCGAGGAGAGCGACCTCGCCGTCCGCGCCTCCGCCACCTACGCCCGCCGCCTGGCCCACCACCCCGCGCCCGAGGGCGCCGCCCCCCGGCGGTTCGCCCCCGAGGGCACCGCCCTGATCACCGGCGGCACCGGCGCCCTCGGCGCCCACGTCGCCCGCCGCCTCGCC
>NZ_JBEORT010000187.1:0-5049 GCF_040302425.1 Streptomyces sp. NPDC126497 | reverse complement strand
TGCCGGACGCGGCCACCGCCAGGGCGTGGTCACGGAAACCGGCCCGCGGCGCGGGCGGCCCGGGCGGGGCGCCGGCGGCCAACCGGTCGTACACCTCGGTGAGTTCCCGTATCAGCAGCGCCGAGCTGTATCCGTCGCCGATGAGGTGGTGCGCGTGCACCAGCAGGACGTGTTCGTGCGGCTCCAGGGTGAGCACCCGAAGGCGCATCAGCGGCCACGCCCAGGGTTCCAGGCGCCGCTCCGCCTCGCCGGCGGCCCGCTCGTCCACCTCGGCGGGACCGGCGACCGTCTCGAAGTCGACCGGCAGCCGCAGTGACCGGGGCAGCTCCTGCTGGACGGGCGGCCGGGCACCGGCGGGGAAGACGGTGCGCAGCATGCCGTGGCGCTCCACCAGTACGTCCACCGCCCGCTGGAAGAGGTCCGGATCCAGCGGCCCGGACAGCCTGAGCCGCGCCAGCCACGTCCCGCCGCCCGGCGAGAGCGCCTCGGCGAGCAGGAATCCGCGCTGTCCGGCCGTGACCGGGAACGGGCCCGGGTCCCCGTCGCCGGCCGCGGCGGGTGAGGCGTCCCCGGCCACGGGGGCCCGGCCCGCGACGGCGTCCACGGCGTCCGCCAGCGCGGCGAGGGTGCGGTGGCGGTAGATCACGGTCGGCCGGGGCAGCGGCCCGGCCCGCTCCGCGAGCCGGGCGAACACCTCCAGGACGAGCAGCGAGTCGCCGCCCAGTTCGAAGAAGTCGTCCTCCCGGCACACGGAGGTCACCCGCAGCACCTCGCACCAGACCGCCGCCAGCCGGCGTTCGGTCGCCGTGGCCGGCGGGGTCCCCCCGCCACCGGACGACGTCCGCGCGGCGCCGGTGACGCTCCCGGGGTCCGTCGTCAGCAGCGCCTGCCGGTCGACCTTGCCGGTCCCGGTCAGCGGCAGCGCGTCGACGCACGTGATCCGCGCCGGGACCATGTACGACGGCAGCAGCCCGGCCAGGTGCCGGCGCACCTCACCCGCGACCGGCCGTCCGGCCCCCGTCCGGGGGGTGACGAAGGCGAGCAGCCGTCCCTCCCGCGCGAGCACCACGGCCCGCCCGACACCGGGACAGCCCTGCAGCGCCGCCTCCACCTCTCCCGGCTCGACCCGGTTCCCGCGGATCTTCACCTGGTCGTCGACCCGGCCCAGGAACTCCAGGAGACCGTCCGCCGACCGGCGCACCCGGTCCCCGCTGCGGTACCAGCGCCGCCCCCCGCGCATCGTGAACGCCCGCGCGGTCAGCTCCGGTTCGTCCAGGTAGCCGGGGGTCAGACCGACGCCCGCGATGAGCAGTTCCCCGGCCTCGCCCGCCCCGCACACGGCGCCGTCGGCACCGACCACCTCCAGCAGGGCACCGGCCGCGGACCGTCCGATCGGCAGCCGCCGCACCTCGTCGCCCGGGCGTGACTCGATGACGTGGCAGGTGGCGTTGACGGTCGTCTCGGTCGGCCCGTACAGATTCGCGATGCGCGTGCCGCTCCCGAAGAGGTCGAACCAGCGGCGCACGTGCTCCACGGGCAGCGCCTCGCCGCCGACGTGCACCCAGCGCAGCGCCGACAGGTCCACCGGCCGCCCGCCCCGCGCCGCCCGCGCCTCGGCGGCCGACAGCAGCTGCTCCCACAGCGTGGGGACGGAACTCCACACGGTCACCCGCGTCCGCTCCACGTGCGCCAGCAACAGCTCGGGGTCCCGCAGCAGATGCCTGGGCACGGTCACCACGGTGCCGCCCGTCATCAGCGGCGCGAGCAACTGGCGCACCGAGGCGTCGAAGCACGGCGACGCGGTCTGCGCGAGCCGGTCGTCGGGGCCGTAGCCGAACGCGCCGACGGCCCAGTCGAGGTAGTTCTCCATCGCCCGGTGGGTGACCGGCACCGCCTTCGGGCGTCCGGTCGATCCGGAGGTGAAGATGACGTACGCGATCGCCCCGGCCTCCGGTGCGGCGACGGCGGCGGTGCGCGCGGCGTCGTCCGACGGGCCGTCGGCCGTCACCGCCCGTACGCCGGCCAGGGTCCCGGCGAGGCCCAGGGTGGGGGAGTGGCACACCACGGTGGAGGCGCCCGTGCGGGTCAGCTGGTCGGTCAGTCTCGCCCGCGGGTGCTCCGGATCCAGCGGGACCCAGCCGGCCCCGGCCCGCAGGATGCCCACCACGCCCACCACCGTGTCCGCGCCCGGCTCGGTGAGCAGCCCGACCAGGTCGCCCGGACGGACGCCGTGGGCCCGCAGCCGTGCCGCGAGGGCGGCGGAGGCACGGTCGAGCGCCCCGTACGTGAGGGACGCCTCCCCGGCGTCGACGGCGGTCGCGCCGGGGCGCGAACGGAACCGGTCGAGCAGCCGGGCGACCAGGGGCAGAGGCCCCTCGGGCAGCGCGGACGGCGCCGGTCCGGGCGTGGGCACGAGCGCCGCCAGCTCCGCCCGGAACTCCCGGTCCAGACGCGCCACGGTGGCCCGCTCGAACAGCGGCTCCGGGAAGTTCCACGACACGCGCAGCACGGGACCGTCCGCCCAGCACAGCAGGGAGAGCCGGGTCGTGGCCGACCCGGTGCCGGCCGCGGTCGCCCGCACCTCCACCGGGCAGCCGGGGACCGCCGCGGCCGGGAACCGGGCGAAGCTGAAGCCCGCCGGGCTCACCGTGCGGGGACCGGCCCCGGCGCCGGGCAGCATCCCGGCCAGGTCCAGGCTGCTCACCCCGGCGTGCCGCTCGGTCTCCAGCCACAGGCCGCGCAACCGCTCCGCCAGCGCCACGACCGGCTCACCGCCGTCCACCTCGCACAGCAGCGGCAGGGTGTCGGCGAGCGGGCCGACGAGCCGGTCCACCCCGTCGAAACGGTCGTCGCGGCCGGCCCTGGCCACGTTGACGGCGATGTCCCGGCGACCCGTCCACCGCGCGAGGCAGCGCGCGTACGCGGCCAGGAGCAGGTGGAACAGGGACACGCCGTGCGCGGCGGCGAGCCGTTCGAGACCGGTGCTCAGCTCCGCGTCGAACGCGCCGTGGTGCTGCACGACCGGGCCCGCCGCGGGAGCGTCGGGATCGCCGTCCCAGGGCAGTCGCAGCGGTTCCCCGCGCGTGGCGAGACGCTCCGCCCAGTAGCGCCGGACGCCGTCCGGCACGCCGGAGTGCCTCCTGCCCGCCACGTACCGCGCGAAGTCCGGCGCCGGCGCCGGCGGCGCAGCGGGCTCTTCGCGCCACAGCGCGGTGTACGCGGCCCACAGCTCCTCGGCGAGGACGCTGAGGCTGTACCCGTCGGCGGCCGCGTGGTGCACGACCAGCAGCAGATGGGCGAGTTCCGGCTCCTGGCGCAGCAGCACGGCCCGCACCGGCGGGCCCGCCGTCAGGTCGAACGGCCGGTTGCACACGGCGGACTCGACGTCGGACACGTCCTCGGCGGCGCAGTCGAGCACCTCGTACCAGTCCTCCACCGCGACCGGCGCCGCCACCCGCTGCGCCGGCCGCGGACCCGCGGCGTCCACCCGCAGCCGCAGCGCGCCGTGCCGGTCCGCCAGGTGCGACAGCGCACGGCCGAGGACGCCGGTGTCGAGCGGACCGCGGATCGTCAGCCGCAGATGACCGCGCGCCGGGACGTCCGGGTGCAGCAGGCTGCTGGTGTGCAGCGCGAGCTGGACGGGCGTCAGCGCGAAGGGCTCGCCGTCCGGACGCTCCGGGTCCCCGCCGTCGAGGTGGGCGGCGAGTTCGCGCACCGTCCGGTGCTCGAAGAAGAGCGTGGTCGGCAGGTCCCGGCCGAGCCTGCGCTCCAGCCGTTTGACGAGGTCGACGGCGCCCAGCGAGTCCAGGCCGAGAGTCAGGAACGGCGTGTCGTCGTCCACCGCCGCCGCCGGGACCTCGAGGGACCGCGCCAGCAGCTCCCGCAGGACGGCCGCCGTGCCGGAGGACGCCGGGGTCCGCTCACCCGTCCCCCCGGCCGTGGACGGCGGCACCGGGGTGGCGGCGGGCGCCACGGGCGCCAGATCGGCGAGGACCAGCTGGGCCGCGTCCGTGCCGCAGACGGACCGGAGGGCGGCCAGCGCGGGTGCCGTCGACAGCGGCCGGCCCGCGGCGTCCGGAAGGGCACCGGCGCCCGCGGCGGCGAGTCCCGTCTCGCCGAACGGCCCGAGGTTCACCGACAGCCACGGGCGGCCCGCCCGTCGCTCGGCGCCGGCGAAGGAGTCGAGGAAGGCGTTCGCGGCGGCGTAGGCGCCCAGGGCGCCCGCCAGACCGGGAAGCACCGACGACACCGAGGAGAACGCGACGCACACCGCCGGGTGCTGACCGTGCCGGTCCAGTGCCCCGGCCAGCAGGACGGTGCCGAGCGTCTTCGCGCCCAGCGCGTCCACCGTCTCCCGCACGTCCGTTCCGCGCAGGCTGCCGGGCCGGGCGACTCCGGCCGCGTGGAAGACGGCGTCCAGCGGGGGGAGGCCGGCGACGAGCCGTTCGACGTCGTCGGGAACGGTGAGGTCGGCCGCGACGTAGCGGGCGTCGGCGCCGAGGGCGGTGAGTTCTTCCAGCAGGCCCCGGGGCGGGCGGGGGGAGCGGCCCGCCAGTACCAGGACGGGGCGGGCCCGGTCGGCGAGCCGCCGGGCGAGGGCGGAGCCGATGCCGCCGGCGCCGCGGGTGACCAGGTACGCGCCGTCGGCGGGCAGCGGGGGCGCGCCGTCCGTCCGGTCCCCGGTGCGCGGCACGACGCTCCGCACCAGGCGCTGCCCGGCCCGCCAGGCGACGGCCCCCTCGGCCTGCGGCGCCGACGTCTCGGCGAGCAGTGCGCGCAGGTGCTGTTCCTCGTCGTCGAGGGAGGAGAGGTCGACCCAGTTCGCGACCACCCCCGCCGATTCCCCGGGCACGGCCAGGGAGAGTCCGCCGAGGATCGCCTGGGCGGGGTTCGGACGCTCCGGGCCGTGACCGGTGGCGTGCGCGTCGTGGGTCACCACGAGGAGGCGGCGGGCGCCGGCGCGGTCGAGCAGCGCGAGGGCGTCCCGCAGCGCCGTGGCCGCTTCGTGCTGGTGCCGGTCGAGGTCCGCCGCCGTCTGCGGGCGGGCCG
>NZ_JBEORT010000186.1:0-5051 GCF_040302425.1 Streptomyces sp. NPDC126497 | reverse complement strand
GCGGCGGACCGGCGACGCCCGTGCCGGGCCGTGCGGGCCGGTACGGCGACCGGCCGGCCGTGACGTAGCGGATGCCCGGTATGCCGTGGTCGGCGGCCAGGCGGCGCAGGGCGCCGTCGCCCGCCAGGAGCCTGCCGCGGACCAGCAGGGTGGTGCGCGAGCGGACGTCGGTTTCCAGGCCGCGCACGAGACGGGACAGCGCGGGCAGCAGGGAGTCGTCCAGCGGCTGACCGGGCATGCCCAGTTCGACGGCGCACACCTCCGGGTCGACGGCCGGTCCGAGCGGCCCCGGACGGGGGCCGTCCGGCGTCCACAGGGCGAGGCCCGCCCGGGTCACCGTCGCCTGCCAGCGGTCCGTCAGCCGCACCGTCCCCCGCTCGCCGCCGCCGAGGATCCAGTCGGGCGGGTGGAGCTCCACCGGCCTGGGCACGGGGGCCCGCCCCTCGGAGTCGACCGGCCCACAGACCACGGACGACACGAACGGCCGCCAGCTCGGCCTGCCGTCCAGCCCGACCAGCGTCGGCCGGGGAGGCGTTCCGGGCGGTGCGTGGTCGTCGAGCAGCGGCAGGCCGGTGAGCACCTCCACCTCGGTGCCCAGCAGGTCGGCGACCGACTGCCCGAGCCGCAGCAGGTCGCGCCGGCCGCCGGGCGCGAGCCGGGCGCGGGCGCGCTCCGCCTCCGGCAGCCCCTCGAGGACGGCGGCGACCTCGTCGGCGGCGACGTCCTCCGCCTGCGGGGCGCCGACCAGCACCGTCAGCCGCTCGAAGTCGACGGGCACGGAGAAGCACAGGTCGTCGGGGGCCGGCCCGGGCGCCCCGGCCGGGCGGATCACCACGCCCGCCGGGACGCGGTCCACGACACAGCCGCCGGCCGTGCGCACGGGCACCCCGTCCAGCGCCTCCTCCCAGACGGGCGCCGGGGCGCGCCGGCCCGCCCTCCGGGGCTCCGCTCCGGGCGCGAACCGCCACCACGCGCGGCCGGGTCCCGAGTCGCCGTGGACGAAGAGTGTTCCCCCGGGCGTGATCAGGACGGCCCCGTCCGGAGCCGTCACCTCCAGCTCCCAGGCGTCCGCGATCCTGCGGGCGACGCAGGGCCGGTCCGGCCGGTCGTCACCGGCGCCGGACATCACGAGCCGGACCCGTGCGGTGCCCCGCGCGCGGAGGGAGTCGAGCAGTGCGCCCAGCCGTGCCCAGTGGTCGGCGTCGGGCCCCCCGCCCCCGGCGGCGGAGCCCACGATCACCGTGACGACGTCCTCCTCCCGCCCGACGGCGCCCGCCACCTCGGCCACGACGTCCAGCGGGAACGAGTCGTCCTCGACCGAGCGCACCAGCAGCACGCCGTCGACGTCCTCGACCGGCGGGCCGCCGACGCCCCGGTTCCCGGCGCCGTTCGCACCGCCGGCCGGGCCCGCCGTGCCGCGGCGGCCCGTGCCGGGTCCGGGCCTGCGTCCCCGGCCCGGCAGCACGGACGACCAGCGGCTCACGCGTCCGTCCCCCGCACCGGGTGGACGGCCTCGGTCAGCAGCCGCGCGGTACGGCCCGCGGGCGCGGCGGCGGGCCGCTCCCCCGTGTCCGCGCCGTCCCCGACCGCGTCGCGCACGGCGCCGGGGTCCAGCAGCATGCTCACCGCGGCCGAGGGGTTCAGGTACAGCGCGTGCCCCTCGGGAACGCGCGCCACGAGGTCGTCCGCGCCGACGAGTTCGAACGCGAAGTGCCCCGCGGTGTGCAGGAACACCGACGAGGTGAACACCGGGACGACCGGCGTCCCGTCCGGCGCCACCGCGCTCAGCGGGCCGCCGTCCGGCGCCGTCAGCACGGCCACCTCGCGTCCCGCCAGCGCGGCCGGCACCGCCTCGCCGGGCCCGTACCCGGTCGACGCGAGCTGGACGGCGCGGTCCACCTCGTCCTCCGGCTCGGGCCAGCCGAGCGCACGCGGGGACGGCCGGTACCCGGGGTTGTCCTCCCACTCGACGATCTCCCCGTCGGGGCCGGACCGCCACCGGCCGGTCGTCGCCCACTCCGGAGGCCTCCCCTCCCCGGACCACATCGGGTCGACCACCCCCAGCCAGTGGTCCGGGGCGAGGCGGCCCGCCTCGCGGATGTCGTCCGGAACGGGCGGAAGCGCCTCGTCCTGCTGGCTCATCACTGTCCTCATTCGGTGGATCGGGACGCCGGCGCGGTCCGCGCCGGGTCGTCCGGGTCGTCGTGCCGGAGGAGGCGGCGCGCGGTCGTGGCGTCCGTGACGACTCCGGTGAGCAGTCCGGACCTCAGCGCGGCGCGGACCGCCCCGGTGCCGCTTCCACCGGTCGTGACGCCGATCAGCTCCGTGACACCGCGGAGTTCCGCGGCGCCGACGGCGATCGTGCGGGCGTTCAGTTCGGTGGGGATCACCCGGCCCGCGGCGTCCAGGACGTGGCCGGCCACCTCGGCGCACGCTCCCGCCTCCCGGAGCGTCTCCCGCTCCCGTTCGGAGAGGGCCCCGTACACCGTGGAGTGCGGGGCGTCCCACGCGGCGACGCCGACGACGGCCTTGGTGACCAGGCCGAACCGGTCCAGCGTCTCGGCGGTGGCGGGCTGGCTGCGCAGGACCGCGGCCGTCACGGCGTCGGGCAGGAGGAACGGGGTGTGGAGCGGGAACGCCCTGCCGCCGCCCGCCGCGGCCGTACGGCGGACCGCGGTGATCGCGGCGTCGTGGGCGAGGTCCCGCCCGCGCACCCCGGTCAGCTGGACCACGTCGCACGGCGGCAGCCGGGTGACCGCCTCGCTGAGCGCCTCCACCGCGTGGCTGCCGTCCAGCCCGAGGACGTCGCCCTCCTCGACGATCTCCGAGACCAGCCGGGCCGCCGCCGTACCCAGCCAGCGCCCGTTCCGCCGCTGGTCCGCCGGCGCCGCCGGACCGCCCTCGCCGCGGCCCAGGTCGACGACGATCCCGTGCCGGAGTCCGAAGCGTTCGGTCAGCGTCCGTCCGAGGGGGACGTCGATCTCGGCCGGGACGGTGATGTCGATCCGCACGATGTCGTGGGCCACGGCCGCGTCGAGGAGGCGGGCCACCTTGAACCGGCTGATGCCGAACTCCTTGGCGATCTCCACCTTCGACCGCTGCTCCAGGTAGAAGCGCCGGGCGACGGCGGCGGCGAGGAGCGTGTCGATCGGTGCGGGTGGCGCCACCGCCTCAGCCGGTTCGGCCATCTCGTCTCTCCGCGCTCTCATCGGGCGTCGAATCACGCCACTTCTCCGGCTAGTTCATCTGTACGAAGTGAGCGGAACATGACGGGGAAGCGACATCGAAGTGGCGCCGGAGACGTCGGTGACCCCCGGGTCCGGACTTTCCCGGTCCCCGACGGGTCACCCGTGCCGGGACGGGGAAGAAATCATTCCGACTCCCCTCCCCCCACCGGCACTTCAGGGAGCCCCATGCTGCGCGGCATCGACGTGAGTGCGTACCAGTCGTCCTCGTACGACACCGACGGCCTGTCCTTCGTCTTCATCAAGGCGACGGAGGGCCGTTCCTACACCAACCCCAGGCTCTCGGCCCAGACGAAGAGGGCCCGCGACGCCGGTCTGGTCGTCGGCTTCTACCACTTCCTCTGGCCGGGCAACCTCACGGCCCAGGCGGAGTACTTCGTGCGCGGGGCCCCGGAGAAGCGGGGCGACGTCCTCGCGGTCGACTGGGAGACGACGGGCGAGGGGACGCGGGCGAGCAACGCGGAGAAGGACCGCTTCATCCGCAAGGTGAAGAAGCTGCGGCCGCACCACAGGGTGATCCTGTACTGCAACCGGAATTTCTGGCTGAACGTCGACACCACGTCCTACGCCGGCGACGGCCTCTGGATCGCCGACTACGTCACCGCCGGAAAGCCCCGCATCCGGGCGCAGTGGCGCTTCCACCAGTACACCGACGACCCGCTGGACAAGAACGTCGCGGACTTCCCCAGCAGGTCGGCGTTGGAGGAATGGGCCGAGGGCGCCTAGGGCCTCTCGTTTGGATCATGTCGGCGTCGCGGGGCTTGGCACGCGCATCTGCCGCGTTGTCGTCAGTTGCCAACGCTCCGCGTCGGCGCGGTCCCGTCAACCGTCCTCGCAGGTCTCCCGTACGTAGCCGGGGCTCCCCTTCGTCACGAGGTCCAGGTCGCGGCGCACGACGCCGATGTCGTCGCCCCAGCCGTCGCAGGCCGTCCGCAGCCCCCGCTCGCTGTACTCGACGACCAGGACGTGGGGGCCGAACGCGTTGACGTAGTCGCCGCACTCCCGGTACGCCCCGCACTCCTCCACCACGGCGAAGTCGAGGCCCACCTCCTCGCGCTCCGGGGCCAGTTCGACGGTGTTCTTCTGGCCGATGGCCAGGCCCCGGTCGTGCGCGTGCGCGGAGAGCAGCGCGAGGAAGGCCTTCGCGTCGTCCGCGCTCAGCAGACCGTCGGGGGCCCGCGTGTAGCTGTCGTAGTTGTCGGGCTCGACGGCCTGGAACCCCTTGGACGCGCACCGGTCGATCCAGCCGTTCACCTTCTCGGCGATCCGGCCGCGCTTGGCGGCGGTGCCGATGTCGAGCATCGCCTCGTCCCACTCCTCGTCCATGACCACGTCGCCGGCGTCGTCGCGCAGCAGCAGGTCGGGGTCCCAGTCCTCCTCCTTCCCTGGCTGGGCCTGGAAGGCGTTGACGTAGCAGATGTTGTAGGCGCCGGGCGCCGGGGACGCCGTGTGGTCGCGGGCGACGACGTCCACCCCCTCCGGCGGCGCGTAGGCGCCGCCGAGCTGGTAGTCGAATCCGGCGTGCACGGGCGGCAGGACGGGCTCGTCCGCGCCCCGGCCGTCACCGGGGGCCTCGCCCGTACAGGCCGTGAGCAGGAAGGGGAGGAGAGCGGCCGAGGCCGCGAGCAGCGCCGGGAAGCGGCGGGCGGGGGGCCGGTTGGTACGCATGGCTGGTGGGCTCCGTGGGGAAAGGACGTCCGCCCCGGGCGGGGCGGCGGAACGGTGCGGGACCGCGGCGGCGGGGCGGCTCCGCCGGCCGGGCGTGCCCGGGGGGCCGAAGGCGCGACTCCGGCCCCCCGGAACGCC
>NZ_JBEORT010000185.1:0-5069 GCF_040302425.1 Streptomyces sp. NPDC126497 | reverse complement strand
GGCTTCGACTCGCTCACCGCCGTCGAACTGCGCAACCGCCTCACCACCGCCACCGGCCTGCGGCTGACCGCCACCCTCGTCTTCGACTACCCGACCCCGCACGGCCTCGCCGAGCACCTGGTCGCCGAACTCCTCGACGAACACGGCGACCTGGGCGCCCCCCTGGTGGCCGCCGACGTCGCCGACGACCCGGTCGTCGTCGTCGGCATGGCCTGCCGCATGCCCGGCGGCATCGCCACCCCCGAGGAACTGTGGCGGATGCTCGCCGACGGCGAGGAGCGCATCACCGCGTTCCCGACCGACCGCGGCTGGGACCTGGACACCCTGTTCGGCGGAGGCCACGACAACCGGGGCGTCAGCGCCACCCGCCGCGGCGGCTTCCTGCACGACGTGGGCGGCTTCGACGCCGGCTTCTTCGGGATCTCCCCGCGTGAGGCCCTCGCCATGGACCCGCAGCAGCGCCTGCTCCTGGAGACCTCCTGGGAGGCGTTCGAACGCGCCGGCATCGACCCGCAGAGCCTGCGCGGCAGCGCCACCGGCATCTTCGTGGGCACCACCGGACAGGACTACGCGACCTTGGTGATGACCTCCCGCGAGGACGTCGAGGGCCACGCCAGCACCGGTCTCGCCACCAGCGTCATCTCCGGCCGGGTCTCCTACGCCCTCGGCCTGGAGGGCCCGGCGCTCACCGTCGACACCGCCTGTTCCTCCTCCCTGGTCGCCCTGCACCTCGCCGTCCAGTCCCTGCGCAGCGGCGAGAGCTCCCTCGCCCTCGCGGGCGGCGTCACCGTGCTGTCGACACCGATGAACTTCTCCGGCTTCACCCGGCAGGGAGGCCTCGCCCCCGACGGCCGCTGCAAGGCCTTCGCGGACGCCGCCGACGGCACCGGCTGGTCCGAGGGCGTCGGCCTGCTCGTCCTGGAGCGCCTCTCCGACGCCCGCCGCAACGGGCACGAGGTGCTCGCCGTGGTCCGCGGCTCGGCCATCAACCAGGACGGCGCCTCCAACGGCCTGACCGCCCCCAACGGCCCCTCCCAGCAGCGCGTCATCCGGCAGGCCCTGGCGAGCGCCGGGCTCACCCCGGCCGACGTGGACGCCGTCGAGGCACACGGCACGGGCACGACCCTGGGCGACCCGATCGAGGCCCAGGCACTCCTCGCCACCTACGGCCAGGGCCGTGATCCGGAGCGCCCGCTGCTGCTCGGCTCCATCAAGTCGAACATCGGCCACACCCAGGCCGCCGCCGGTGTCGCCGGCGTCATCAAGATGGTGCTCGCCCTGCGCCACGGCGTCCTGCCCAGGACCCTCCATGTCGACCGTCCCTCCACACACGTCGACTGGGAGGCCGGCGCGGTACGGCTCCTCACCGAGCCGACCGCGTGGCCGGACACGGACCGGCCCCGGCGCGCCGGTGTGTCGTCCTTCGGCCTCAGCGGCACCAACGCCCACGTCATCCTCGAACAGCCCGAACCGGCCGCGCAGGACCCGGAACCGGCCACCGAGCCGTCCGTCTCGCCGGCCCTGGTGCCGTGGCCGGTCTCGGCGCGGTCCGAGGACGCCCTGCCGGGACAGATCGACCGGGTGACGTCCTGCGACGCCGGGTCCGCGCTGGACGTGGGCTACTCGCTGGCGTCGGGGCGGTCGGTGTTCGAGCACCGGGCGGTGCTGCTCGCGGGTGCCGGGGGCGGGGCGCCGGTGGAGGTGGCGCGTGGTCGTGCGGGGGAGCGGTCACCGGCGGTGCTGTTCTCCGGTCAGGGCTCCCAGCGGCCCGGCATGGGCCGCGAACTGTACGCCCGCTTCCCGGTGTTCGCCGAAGCCCTCGACGCCGTACTGGCGCGGCTGGACGCGGAGTCGGACCGCCCGTTGCGTGAGGTGCTGTTCGCCGAGGAGGGCACGCCCGAGGCGGAGCTGCTCGACACGACCGGTTACACGCAGCCGGCGTTGTTCGCGGTCGAGGTGGCGCTCTACCGGCTCGTGGAGTCGTGGGGTGTGCGGCCGGAGTTCGTCGGGGGTCATTCGGTGGGGGAGATCGCGGCCGCGCACGTGGCCGGGGTGCTGTCCCTGGAGGACGCGTGCACGCTGGTCGCGGCCCGGGCCCGGCTGATGCGGGAACTCCCGGCGGGCGGGGCGATGATGGCCGTGCAGGCCAGTGAGGAGGAGGTCACCGGCAGGCTGACCGCCGGTGTGTCGGTGGCGGCGGTGAACGGTCCGGACGCCGTGGTCGTGGCAGGTGAGGAGACGGAAGTCCTCGCCCTCGCGGCCGACTTCGCCGACCGGGGCCGCAGGACGCGGCGGCTGTCGGTGAGCCATGCCTTCCACTCGCCGCTGATGGAGCCGATGCTGGCGGAGTTCCGGCGGGTCGCGGAGGGGCTGGCCTACGCCGAGCCGCGCATCCCCGTCGTGTCCCACGTGACCGGCGGGATCGCCGGCCCCGACCTGCTGTGTTCGGCCGAGTACTGGGTGCGTCACGTCCGGGACACGGTGCGGTTCGCCGACGGCGTGCGCGCCCTGGCCGCCGCCGGTGCGAACGCGTTCCTGGAGCTGGGCCCGGACGGTGTCCTGACCGGGATGGCGGCGCGGGTGCTGGACGGCGGCCAGGACGTCGTGTCCGTCGCCGCCCTGCGCAAGGACCGTCCCGAGGAGACCGCGCTGCTCACCGCGCTGGCCCGGCTCCACGTCACCGGCGTCGACATCGACTGGGCGGCGTGCTTCGAGGGGACGGGGGCACGCCGGGTGGCGCTGCCGACGTACGCCTTCCACCACGAGCGGTACTGGCCCCGCCCGGCGGCCCACACCGGTGATGTCACGGGCGCCGGGCTCCGTCCCGCCGAGCACCCGCTGCTGGGAGCAGCCACGGCACTCGCCGCCTCCGAGGGCGTGCTGTTCACCGGGCGCCTGTCGCTCATCACGCACCCCTGGCTCGCGGACCACACCGTCGGCGGCGGCATGGTCCTCTTCCCGGCCACCGGCTTCCTCGAACTGGCCGTGCGCGCCGGCGACGAGGTCGGCTGCGACTGTGTCGAGGAGTTCACCCTCGCCACGCCGCTGCTGCTGCCCGAGGACGGCGCCGTCGTCGTCCAGGTGTGGGTCGGGGCGCCCGACGAGAGCGGCGCCCGCAAGGTGAGCCTGTACTCGCGGTCCGCCGACACGCCGGAGGCGACCTGGACCGAGCACGCCGCCGGCGTGCTCGGCACGGACGCGCGGACCACCGGCTTCGACGCGAGTGTCTGGCCCCCGCGCGGCGCGGTCGCCGCCGACCTGGAGGGCTTCTACGACCGCACCGAGTACGGACCCGTCTTCCGCACCATCCGCGCCGTGTGGAAGCGCGGCGAGGAGGCGTTCGTCGAGGCCGCGCTCCCGGCGGAGGCGGACGACGCCGACTACTACGGCATGCACCCGGCGCTGCTGGACGCGGCCGTGCAGTCCGTCGGTTTCGCCGGCCTGGACGACGAGCACAAGCTGCTGCCGTTCCTGTGGGCAGGGGTGTCGCTGCACGCGGGCGGCGCCTCCGTGGTCCGCTTCCGGGTCGCCCGCACGGGTGAGGACTCCGTCTCCATCGCCGCGGTCGACGTCGAGGGCGCTCCCGTCCTGTCGGCCGAGTCGCTGGTGCTGCGCGTCCCCGCCGGGGCGCAGGCGCCCGCCGCCCGCCGCCCCGAGCTGGACTCGTTGCTCCGTCCGGAGTGGACCGCCGCCCCCGGGACCGCAGCCGACCCTTCGGTCCGCCACGCCCTCCTGCCCGCGCTCGGCACCCACGCCGCCGCGGCCGCCCTGGACGGTCTCACCGGCGCCGAGACCCTGGTGTGCGTCCCCGTGTCCGGCGACGGCCACGGCGACGACGTACCGCGGGCCACGCACACGCTTCTCGCGCACGCCCTCGACCTGGTGCAGGAGTGGCTGCGGCAGGACCGCTTCGAGACGGCCCGGCTGGTGTTCGTCACCCGGGGCGCGATGTGCTCCGGGCACGGCGACCGGGTCGAGGACCTGGCGGCCGCGGCCGTCTGGGGTCTGCTGCGCGCCGCGCACTCCGAGAACCCCACCCGCTTCGCCCTGCTCGACCTCGACGCGGACAGCCGCGTCGAGACCGTGCTGCCGCTGCTGCCGGAGCTCCTGGCGGGCGGCGACGCCCAGTTCGTCGTACGGGACGGGGACGTCCTGGTGGGACGCCTGGACCGAGCGGTCACCGGTGCCGGACTGCTGCCCCCGGCCCACGGCCCCTGGCGGCTGGACAGCACCGGCAAGGGAGACCTGGACGCCCTCACGCTCGTTCCGTGCCCGGAGGTGCTCCAGGCTCCGGAGGGGCGGCAGGTGCGTCTCGAGGTGCGGGCGGCCGGGCTGAACTTCCGCGACGTGCTCAACGCGCTCGGCATGTACCCGGGGGAAGCGGGACCGCTCGGAGCCGAGGCGGTCGGTGTCGTCACCGCCACCGGCCCCGAGGCGACCGACTTCGCGCCGGGTGACCGGGTGATGGGCATGGTGCCCGGCGGACTGGCCGACACCGTGCTGATCGACGAGCGCTACCTCGTCCGCGTTCCCGACGGGTGGACGGACGAGCAGGCGGCGTCGATGCCGCTGGTGTTCCTGACGGCCCTGTACGCCTTCCGTGATCTGGCGGGTCTGCGGGCGGGGGAGTCGGTGCTGGTGCATGCCGGTGCGGGTGGTGTGGGCATGGCGGCGGTGCAGTTGGCCCGGCATCTGGGTGCGGAGGTGTTCGCGACCGCGAGTGAGGGCAAGTGGGAGACGCTGCGGGGTCTGGGGCTGGATGATGATCACATCGCGTCGTCGCGTGATCTGGGCTTCGAGGAGAAGTTCCGGGCGGTGACCGGTGGCCGGGGCGTGGACGTGGTGCTGAACGCGCTGGCGGGTGAGTTCGTGGACGCGTCGTTGCGGCTGACGGCGGACGGCGGCCGGTTCCTGGAGATGGGCAAGACCGACGTCCGCGACCCGCTGGCGATCGACCGGGTGGCCTACCGGGCGTTCGATCTGGGTGAGGCGGGCCCTGAGCGTACCGGGGAGATGCTGCGGGAGCTGGTGGGGCTGTTCGCCGAGGGCGCGCTGCGGCCCCTGCCGGT
>NZ_JBEORT010000184.1:0-5131 GCF_040302425.1 Streptomyces sp. NPDC126497 | reverse complement strand
CACGTCGTGCTGTGGCTGGTGATGCGGTACTCGCTGCTGATCATCCGCGTCATCAAGGACGGCGGGGTGGTCCTGGTGACGCGCCTGGCCGGCATCGTTTGCCGCTTCAGGGAACAGACCTGCACTCCGGGCGAAGCCGTCGCATGGATGGGCATGGTTCATGTCTGCCCATCCCCGGCCGACTCGATTCGGCGCCGTCCCCGGGCTCCGCCGCTCGGCACGGAAACGGCTCCACGGCGTGAGGAGTCGGTCCGGCTCCCCCGGTGAGGCCGTGCCGGACGTTCCGCGAGCACGGGGAGGGTGCGGAGGTGGCACACCCCGCCGACGCACCCGCCCGGCTCGCGGGACACCCCGCGAGGGTCCCGGCACGGTCGAACCGGATCGTGCCCCGGTTCGACGGGTACGCCGGCCGCCGGCCCGCACCGCCGGTCGGCGCCGGTGGCTCCCGGCAGCACCTGCTGGGGGGCTCACCGGCGCGCGGCGCGGTTGTGGCGGACGGAGGAGTGGGAGGACGCGCCGATGAACGCGACGCCGATGAGGCCGGTGACGATGGCGTCGACCTGGTGCTGGATGCTGACGGCGAGGACGAGGGCGAGGGCGCCGATCGCGTAGTGGGCGCCGTGTTCGAGGCGGACGTAGTCGTCGTGGGCGCCCCGGCGGACCAGGTGGACGGTCAGGGACCGCACGTACATGGCGCCGGTGCCGCCCGGGGCGTCGCCGACACCGCCCCGGGCGTCCTTCAGCGGCCGCCCGGACGCGCCGTCGCGGCACTCACCGCGCGAGGTCCAGGACGAGCTTGCCTCGGGTGCGGTTGGTCTCGCCCCGGCGGTGCGCCTCGGCGGCCTGCTCCAGGGCGAACACGTGCTCGACCTCCACCCGGACCGCACCCGAGTCGACCAGGCCGGCGATGGTGGTCAGGGCCGCGCCGTCCGGCTCGACCAGGAGCGGGCTGGTGCGCACCCCCGCCCGCCCGGCCGCGTCGGCGAGCTCCGGGGAGACGCCGCTCGGGACGGACACCACCAGGCCGCCGGGCCGGGTCACCGCCACCGACCGCACGTCGGTGGCGTCGAGACCACCGATCAGGTCGATGACGACATCGACCTCACCGACGGCGTCCTCGAACCGCCGGCGGGTGTAGTCGACCGTCTCGTCGGCGCCCAGCCCCTTGAGCCAGGAGTGCCGGGACTCACGGGCGGTCGCGACCACTTCGGCGCCCAGGTGCCGGGCCATCTGCACCGCCAGATGTCCGACACCGCCTGCCGCGGCGTGCACCAGTACCCGCTGACCGGCCCGGACGCCCGCCGTGTCGACCAGCGCGTGCCACGCGGTGAGTGCCGCCAGGGGCAGGGCGGCGGCCTCGACGTGTCCGATCGAGGCGGGCTTGCGCGCGAACTGGCGGGACGGCGCCGTGACGTACTCGGCGTAACCACCGGCCGGACGCGGGAACCAGGGCATCGCGTACACCTCGTCCCCGGGCGCGAGCGTGGTGACGCCGAAGCCGACCTCCTCGACGACTCCGGAGACGTCCCAGCCGAGGATCAGCGGCAGCGTCTGCAGGCCCGCCATGCCCTGTCCCGCGCGGGTCTTCCAGTCCACCGGATTGATCCCGGCGGCGTGCACCCGCACCAGCACCTCGGTGGGCAGCGGTTCGGGACGCGCGACCCGCCCGACGGTCAGCACCTCCGGCCCGCCGAACCCGCTGATGGTCACGGCACGCATGGTGTGCTCGCTCATGTTCTCCTCGTTTCTGTCCGTTCCGGCTGCGCGAAGACCGGGCCGAGCCCGGTGATCACCAGCTTCCCCGCGTCACCCCGGACGCGGTGAGTGGCTGGAGGGCCACCTGTCGTACCATTCCGGCCATGATGCACCGTGTCGCCGTTCTCGCTCTCGAAGGCGTCCTCCCCATGGACCTCGGTATCGCCGCCCGCGTGTTCAACGCGGCGCGCGATCCGTCCGGCGCGCCGCTGTACTCCGTGACGACCTGTTCACTCGGCGGCCGGCCGGTCCGCACCGACGAGGGCTTCCGGATCGTCGTCGACGACGACGAGTCCCTCCTGGAGAGCGCGGACACCGTGGTGATCGCCACCCAGGAGCCCGAGAGACACCTGCTCGCCACCGGCGAGCTCCCCGAAGAGGTCGCCGGGGCCTTCGCCCGGATCGGTCCGCACACCCGCGTCGTCAGCCTGTGCACCTCCGCGTTCCTCCTCGCGGCGGCCGGGATGCTGGACGGCCTGCGAGCCACCACTCACTGGATGCTGTGCGACGCGTTCGCCCGGCTCTTCCCCCGGGTCGAGGTCGATCCGGACGTCCTGTTCGTCGACAACGGGCGCATCCTGACCTCGGCGGGCGGCGCCGCGGGCATCGACCTGTGCCTGCACCTGATCCGCCGGGACCACGGAGCGGCGGTGGCCGGCGCGGCGGCGCGCCGGTGCGTGGTCGCGCCGTGGCGCGAGGGCGGGCAGGCCCAGTTCATCGAGCACCCGGTGCCCGAGGACACCGACCGTTCCACTTCGGGCACCCGCCAGTGGGCCCTGAACCGGCTCTCCGAACCCCTCACCCTGGAGGACATGGCCCGGCACGCGCACATGAGCGTGCGCACCTTCACCCGGCGGTTCCGCGACGAGATGGGCACCAGCCCCCTGCAGTGGCTGCTGCAGTGCCGGCTGAACCAGGCCCGCCGGCTGCTGGAGTCCACCGACCTGACCGTCGCGCGCGTGGCCACGGCCAGCGGCTTCGGCGACGCCGTCGCCCTGCGCAAGCACTTCTACGCCCACCTGGGCCTGTCCCCGCTGGCCTACCGCCGTGCCCACCACGCCCCGGACCTGACGGCGACGGGATGAACGCCCCGAGCGGCCCCCGGACCCCGGTGACACGCCCCGCCCGTCCACGGGGGAGGGGGCCGGCACCCCGCCGAGGGGGGGTCAGCGGCGCCGGCGGCGTACCAGACGGTGGAACGCCTTCGGCCCGCCGGCCGGCGCGGGCAGCGTGCCCGCCACCGCGTCGGCCAGCAGGGAGCCGACGGTCTCGGCCGCGCAGGTGCGGTTGGCGCCGATGCCTCCCGAGGGGCCGCGCTTGATCCAGCCGACGACGTACGTCCCGGGTCTGCCGGTCACCCGGCCGCGCTCGTGCGGCACGGTTCCGGTGGCCTCGTCGAACGGCAGTCCCGGCGGGGCCACCCCCCGGTAGCCGACCGCCCTCAGCACCAGGCCGGCCGGGATCTCCGGCTCGGCGCCGCCCCCGGTGACCCGCACGGCCCGCGTCTCCTCGCCACCGCACACCGCCACCGGGGAGGAGAGGAAACGGAACACGATGCGCCGCCGTCCCGCCGCACCCGGCGACAGGGACCAGTCGACGGCCTCCCGCGCCACACCCCGCAGCACCGCCGCCTTGTCCCCGGGACCGGCGGCGTCGATCGCCGCGCCGATGCGCGGATCGTGGTCGTCGACGAGCAGGTCCACGCCGGGAAGGTGCTTCAGGGCGAGCAGTTCGGGCCGGGTGTACGCCGCCTGCTCCGGTCCGCGGCGTCCGAGCAGCACCACCTCGCGCACCTCGCCGCGGCGCAGTTCCGCCAGCGCGTGGTCGGCGATCCCGGTGCCGGCCAGCGTCTCCGGGTCGGAGACCAGGATCCGCGCGACGTCGAGGGCGACGTTGCCGTTGCCGACCACGACGACACGCTCGGACGACAGGCGGACGGCGTCCGCGGCGACCTCAGGATGCGCGTTGTACCAGGCGACGAAGGCGGTCGCGGAGACGCTGCCCGGCCGGTCCTCGCCCGGGATGCCGAGCCGCCGGTCCGTGGCGGCGCCCACCGCGTAGACCACCGCGTGGTGGTGGGCGGCGAGTTCCTCCGCCGTGACGTCGGTGCCCACGTCGAGGCCGAGGTAGGTCCGGGCGCGCGGATGCGTGAGGAAACGGGCGAAGGTCCGGCCCACCTTCTTGGTGGCCGGGTGGTCCGGGGCGACGCCGTACCGGACGAGACCGCCGGCGGCCGGGAGCCGGTCGATGAGCGTCACCTCGGCCCGTGTGTGCAGCAGCAGGTCCCTGGCGGCGTACATGCCGGCCGGGCCGGTGCCGACGATCGCGACCCGCAGCGGACCGAAGTCCGAGGGCAGTACCCGGTCGAAGGACGGCTCGCCCCAGGCGTGGAAGTTCGGCCCCGGACGCGTCGGCGGTCCCGTCCCCTCGGGGGGCTCCGCCTCCTCCTGCTCGTAGTGGGCCGCGTTGATCCGCGCGTACTCCCGCTGTCCGCCGGTCAGCCGGTCGACCGGGAGGACGGCGTCCACCGGACAGGCGTCCGCGCAGGCACCGCAGTCGATGCAGCTCCTGGGGTCGATGTACAGCATCTCCGTGCTGCCGAAGTCCGGTTCCCCGGGCGCGGGGTGAATGCAGTTGACCGGGCAGACGGACACACAGGTGGCGTCGTTGCAGCAGGTCTGGGTGATCGCGAAGGCCATGGTCGTCCACTCCGCCGGGGCCGGGCAGGTGCAGGGTCGGGGGTCTTCAGACGAGGTGGGCGCGCTTGTAGAAGAAGAGCGCGGGCCCGGTGAGCAGTCCCACCGAGGACAGGAAGTCCATCAGGCCCGAGCAGCTGGCCCGCATCATCGACCTGTGGTGTTCGTTGGCCTTCGCCTCGCGGAGCGCGCGTGCCTCGTCCAGGCCGGCGTTCGCGTAGACCTTCCGGTTCACCATGCTGGTGACGATGACGTAGGCCGCGACGGCGATCAGCAGGGCCTGGATCCTCCGGCGCAGCCGTCCGGCACGGGCGAGGTGCCTGCGCGTCTCGTCGCGGGCGAACTTCATGTGCCGGGATTCCTCGACGACGTGGATGTTGTTGATGGTGCGGACGAACGGCACCACCCGCTCGTCGCGCATCCAGTCGCGCTGCATGACGTCGAGGACCTCCTCGGCGACCAGGATCGCCGCGTACGCGGCCTCGCCGAAGGCGACGGTCTTGAAGAGCCTGCCCAGTTCGAGCGCGACCCGGTGCGGTCGGTAGGCCGGGGCCCCGAGCTTCTTCGCCCCGCGGGCGAACATGGGTCGTTGAGCTGGATGGCCCGCACCCGGGTCAGTCCGCCGAGCACGCCCGACAGCTCGGAGCGGTACATGCCGCCGAGCTCGGCCATGCGCAGCG